>NZ_JAKRGC010000439.1 GCF_022347745.1 Streptomyces sp. OfavH-34-F | reverse complement strand
TGCTCGGACCCGCCTCCGACGTGGGCCGCGCCCTGTCGGCCGGCCGCCCCGACCTGGCCGCCGCCCTCCTCGCCCCCTGGCGCGAGCGGTACGGCGACGCCCTGCGGCTCGAAGCCGTCCACCACGGACGCGCCGGCACCGGACCCGGCTCGCTGCGGCTCGCCGCCCGTACCGTCGGCCTCGCCGCCGAGCAGGGCGTACGGGCCGTGCTGACCAACGCCGTCCGGTACGCCGACCCCGGCCAGGGCCCGGTCGCCGACGTGCTCGACGCCGCCCGCCGGCTCGTCCCCGTCGATCCGCGCCGCGCCCCGCTGGACAGCGGTGAGCGGTGGCTCAAGGACGCCCGGGTGATGGCGGAGGCCGCCGAGCGGATCACCGCCGCCGCCGGACTCGGCGCCGGAGCCGGGGCGCGGCTGCTCGCCGAGACCCGGCACACCGCCGACGCCTGCGCCGTGGACCCCGAGGGCGACATCGGCCTCGGCTCCGTCCGCTTCCCCGAGCCCCGGCTCGTCGGCGCCGACCGGCGTACCGCCCAGCGGGTGCTGGCCTCGCGCGCCGCCGCCGGCATGGTGCTGCGCGGCTACGACCGCAGGCGGGAGTACTGGGACCGGATGCACCACGAGCTGGACATCATCGCCCACCACGGCTTCGCCTCGTACTTCCTGACGGTCGCCCAGGTGGTCGACGACGTGCGCGCGATGAGGGTCCGGGTGGCCGCCCGCGGCTCCGGGGCCGGTTCGCTGGTCAACCACCTCCTGGGCATCGCCCACGCCGACCCGGTCGAGCACGGGCTGCTGATGGAGCGCTTCCTGTCCAAGCGGCGCTTCGTGCTGCCCGACATCGACATCGACGTCGAATCGGCCCGCCGCCTCGACGTCTACCGCGCGATCATCGACCGCTTCGGCGCCGAGCGGGTCGCCACCGTCGCCATGCCCGAGACCTACCGGGTGCGCCACGCCATCCGCGACGTCGGCGCCGCGCTCTCCATGAACCCGGCCGAGACCGACCGGCTCGCCAAGGCGTTCCCGCACATCCGGGCCCGCGACGCCCGCGCGGCCATGGAGGAACTGCCCGAACTGCGCGAGGTGGCCCGGACCAGGGAGACGTACGGGAGGCTGTGGGAGCTGGTGGAGGCGCTGGACGCGCTGCCGCGCGGGGTCGCCATGCACCCGTGCGGGGTCCTCCTCTCGGACTCCTCGCTGATGTCCCGTACCCCCGTCGTGCCCACCAGCGGCGAGGGCTTCCCGATGTCCCAGTTCGACAAGGACGACGTGGAGCACCTCGGGCTGCTCAAGCTCGACGTGCTGGGCGTACGGATGCAGTCGGCGATGGCGCACGCGGTCGCCGAGGTGAAGCGCGCCTCGGGGCGCGAGGTGGACCTGGACGCCGTGGCGCCCGGCGACCCGCGCACGTACCGGCTGATCAGGACGGCCGAGACGCTGGGCTGCTTCCAGATCGAGTCGCCCGGCCAGCGGGACCTGGTCGGCCGGCTCCAGCCGGAGAACTTCCACGACCTGGTGGTCGACATCTCGCTGTTCCGCCCCGGCCCGGTCTCCGCCGACATGGTCCGCCCGTTCATCGAGGCCCGGCACGGCCGTGCCCCGGTCCGCTACCCGCACCCCGACCTGGAGGAACCGCTGCGCGAGACGTACGGCGTGGTGGTCTTCCACGAACAGGTCATCCAGATCGTCGACATCATGACCGGCTGCGGCCGCGACGAGGCCGACCGGGTCAGGCGCGGGCTCTCCGACCCCGAGTCGCAGGGCCGGATCAGGGTCTGGTTCGCCCAGCACGCGGCGGCCCGCGGGTACGGGGCCGAGGTCGTCGCCCGCGCCTGGGAGATCATCGAGGCGTTCGGCAGCTACGGCTTCTGCAAGGCGCACGCGGTGGCCTTCGCGGTGCCCACGTACCAGTCGGCCTGGCTGAAGGCCCACCACCCGGCGGCCTTCTACGCCGGACTACTCACCCACGACCCCGGCATGTACCCGAAGCGGCTGCTGCTCGCCGACGCCCGGCGGCGCGGGGTTCCGGTGCTGCCCCTGGACGTGAACCGGTCGGCGGCCGCCCATCGAATCGAACTGGTGTCTGATGAGAGGGCGGAGGAGAAGCGCTGGGGGCTGCGGCTGGCGCTCTCGGACGTGCACGGGATCAGCGAGGCCGAGACCGCCCGGATCGAGGCCGGGCAGCCCTACGGCTCCCTGCTGGACTTCTGGCAGCGGGCCCGCCCCGGCCGCCCGGCCGCCGAACGGCTGGCACGGGTCGGCGCGCTGGACGCGTTCGGCGCCAACCGCCGCGACCTGCTGCTGCACCTGTCCGAACTGCACCGCGCCCAGCGGGGGCCGGGCGCCGGCTCCGGCGCGCAGCTCCCGCTCGACGGCGGCCACCGCACCGCGCCGGTCGGCCTGCCCGACCTCAACGAGGCGGAGCGGCTCAGCGCCGAACTGGGCGTGCTGAGCATGGACGTCTCCCGCCATCTGATGAGCGATCACCACGCCTTCCTCAAGGAGCTGGGCGCGGTGTCGGCCAAGCGGCTGCGCGAGGCCCGGCACGGCGAGACGGTGCTGGTCGCGGGCGCCAAGGCGGCGACCCAGACCCCGCCCGTCCGCTCCGGCCGGCGGGTCGTCTTCACCACCCTGGACGACGGCACGGGCCTGGTCGACCTGGCCTTCTTCGACGACAGCCACGCCGCCTGCGCGCACACCGTCTTCCACTCCTGGCTGCTGCTGGTGCGCGGGGTGGTGCAGCGGCGCGGGTCCCGCAGCCTGAGCGTCGTCGGCGCGGCCGCCTGGGACCTCGCGGAGCTGGCCGAACTGCGGCGCACCGGCGGGCTCGACGCGGTCGCGGCCCGGCTGGCCCGGGTGCCCGAGCCCGAACCCGGGTCCGGTCCCGGAACCGGCGAGGACCCGGCGCCGGACGGCGACGGCGGCCGCCGCATCCGGATGCCCACCGGTTACGAGATGAACCCGTGGGCCGACCTCAAGCCGGCGGGCGAGGGGCTGCCCACCGGCCGGAAGCTGTGGCACCGGAGCCCGGGGAGCGCGGGATGAGCGAGGAGCACGGGACGGCCGGGGAGCACGGGAGCCCCGCCGCCGACGGGCGGCCCGGCATCCTCTGCCTGCGGTTCCGCCGGATCGACGGCGGCCCCCCGGACGCCGCCGGGTACGCGGGGCTGCTCGCCCTGCTCGGCTCGCTCACCCCGCTCGTGGAGGCGGCCCCGCCGGACGGGGCGCTGGCCGATGTGCGCGGCGCGCTGCGCTACTTCGGGCGGGACGTCCAGGGCCTGGCCTCGGTGATCCGGGTCCGCGCGCTGGCCCTGCACGGGGTGGACTGCGCGATCGGGGCCGCCCAGAACCCGATGCTGGCCCGGATGGCGCTGCGGCGGGCGGCGCCCGGGACGACCTTCGTGGTGCCCGAGGGCGGGGTGGCCGGCTTCCTCGCGGACCGGCCGGCCGCCGCGCTGGACGGCGTCGGGCCGGCGACGGCCCGCACGCTGTGCGGCTACGGGCTCGACTCCGTCGGCCGAATCGCCGCCGCCCCGCTCGCCACCCTCCAGCGGATCACCGGGGCGCGGGCCGGGCGCGAGCTGTGGGAGCGGGCGCACGGCATCGACCGCAGCGCCGTCGTGCCGAACGCCGCCGCCCGCGCGGTCGCCGCCGAACGCACCTTCCCGCGCGACGAGCTGGACCGGGAGCGGCAGCGCGGCGCGCTCATGTCGCTCACCGAGGAGCTGGGCGCGCGGATGCGCGGGGAGGGGCAGGTGTGCCGTTCGCTCGCGGTCTCGGTGCGCTACGCCGACCGGACCGGCTACGCGACGCTGACCCGGAGCCGTACGCTCCGCGAACCCACCGCGCACTCCGCGGAGCTGACCGCGCTCGCGTACCGCATCCATGACTCGTTCGCCCTCCAGCGGGCCAGGGTGCGCGGGATCGGGGTGCGCGCCGAGGGGCTGGGCGAGGCCGAACGGGCCGCCCGGCAGCTGAGCCTCGACCCGGTGGACGAGCGGGCCCGGCGGATCGAGGCGGTCGCGGACCGGCTGCGGGAGCGGTTCGGCCCGCGCGCGGTGATGCCGGGGCGGCTGGCGGCCTGAG
>NZ_JAKRGC010000438.1 GCF_022347745.1 Streptomyces sp. OfavH-34-F | reverse complement strand
TGGCCGCACTCGCCGGCTGGCGGCCCGCCCGCCGCGCCCAGGACACCGCCTCCTCGCTGGAGGACGCCCTCAAGGAAGTGGGCCGCCTGGTGAAGGGCGGCCGGGCCCGCCCGGCGGACGGCACCCGCACCGAACGCGTCCTGCTCGTCGTCGGCCGCCGCCCGCCCGGACTGCCCGAGCAGCACGAGGTGGTGCCCTCCTGCCCGCTCGGCGCCGACTGGCGCGGCGAACTCGACGCCCTGCGCGCCCGGGGCATCCGCGTCCTGGCCCGCGCGGACCCGGACACCGGCGGCGAGCGGGGGCCCGTACAGCACTACACCGCGGCCGCCTGGGACGCCCTCGGGGCCGGCGGCTCCTTCCGGCCCGGCACCGACACGGCGGACGACGTGGCCGACACCCTCGCCCCGCCCTGGCGGTGGGACGGCCTGCCCTGCCCGCTGGCCCTCGCGACCCCGCTGCTGTGACCGACCGCTCCGGTACGAGGAGAGACACATGAACGATCCGTACTACGACCCCAACGAGCCCCCGCAGGACGCGGTCGGGCGCTCCGAACCCCCCGGCCCGCCCCCCTCGTCCTCCGACCCCGAGGCCACCACCACGCCCTGGGGCACCCTCCCGCCGCGGCCCGACGCCGCCCCCGACTTCGCGCCCGGACCGGGCGGGCCCTCGTACTCCGCGATGGACGGCCACCTCGAACCCCTGCCCATCCCGGTCGCGCCCACCGGCGTGGAGAACCCCGCCACCGACCGGGTCCGCATCGGGCTGTGGGGCGCACCCCGCTCCGGCAAGACCACCTACCTCGCCTCCATGGCCATCGCGGCCATGCAGCAGCAGCGCCACAGCCGCTCCAACTGGGTCGTCGGCGGCATGAACCCCGAATCCATCGAGTTCCTCAACGACGGCGTCACCCAGCTGGCGATCCGCCGCGTCTTCCCGGAGGCCACCGTGGGCCTCCAGCCGCTGTCCTGGTCCTTCCAGGGCGAGGAACCGAAGGCCGGGCCGTTCAAGAAGAGCAGGGAGACCGGCTTCATCCTGGAGGTCCAGGACGTCACCGGCGAGGCGTACCGGGGCGACGAGGCCAACGCCCTGCGGCCCAGGGTCCTGGACCAGCTGGCCCGCTCCCAGGGCCTGATCTACCTCTTCGACCCGCTGCTCGACAGCCAGCGGGCCGGCGAGGGCCTCAACTTCCTGTACTCGATGCTCACCGAGCTGAACGCCCGCGTCCGGGACGCCGGCAAGCTCTACCGCAACCGGCTGCCGCACCACGTCTCGGTGTGCATCACCAAGTTCGACGACCCCGAGGTGTTCCGCCCCGCCGTGGAGGCGGGCTGGGTGACGCAGAGCCAGGAGGGCAACCGGCTGCCGCGCGTCCCCGACGAGCAGGCCGCCCGCTTCTTCCAGTGGATGTGCGACGACGTGCGCGGCGCCAGCGCCCGCCTCGTGCGCGACGGCCTGGCCAACTTCTTCCACCCGTCCCGCATCTCGTACTACGCCACCTCCGCCATCGGCTTCCGGCTCAACCCGCAGAACGTCTTCGACTACCGCAACTACCTGAACGTCGAGGTGGTGGACGGCGTACGCCGCATCTGCACCTCGCCCGTCCCCATCAACGTGCTGGAACCGCTGATCGACCTCGAGAAGCGCATCCGGTCCGTCAACGCGAAGCCGTGGCAGCGGTGAGCGAGGACCCGAACCCGAACACGGCACCACTGCCCGCCGAGTGGGCCGTCCTGGGCAAGCGGGCGGGCCGCAGCATGGGCTACGAGGTACTGGACGGCAGCCTGCCGGGGGACAGGGCCCAGCGCTACCTGTGGAGCGCCACCACCGGCACGCCGGACGGCCGCGACCCGGCCGGCAGCCTGCCCTGGCGCGTCTTCCTCTCCACGGCCGACGGCGAGGACCGCCCCGTGTGCGCGGTCGTCGACACCACCTGGGACGGCTCCAAGGACGGCACCGGCACGGCGAGCTACACCTGGCGGCTGCTGCTCGCAGAATGGCAGCCCGCCAGCCGGGCCGGCGTGACCTGGACCTCGCTCGACCGCGCCGCCGCGCACACCGAACCCGTGCCCGGCGCCGAACTCGTCCTGCGCACCGAACGCACCCCGGCCGCCGAACTCGCCGCCACCGTCGACCGGCTGGGCTTCGAGTGGGCCGCCGGCATGGCCGCCCTCCTGCTCGACGGCCGGCACCTCGTCATCACCGCGCCGCGCGGCACCACCCTCCCCGGCATCGACGAACGGGTCCGGGCGCTCGACGCGATCTGCGCCCTGCTGCCGTACGGCTGCCGCACCTGGCTCAGCGGCGCCACCTGGGCCGGCAAGACCGAGCACGGGCTGCGCCTGGTGTTCGCCGCGTCCGCCCGCTCCGGCCAGCTGGAGACCCCGCTCGGCAGCGGCCGCCCCCCGGCCCCCGGCGGCGACACCGCCCGCACCTACCTCGCCGAACTCACCCGGGTCCGGGCCAAACGCGAATCGACCGCCGACGTCGTCGCCCACCTCCTCGCCGCCACCGCCCCGCTCCCGCTGCGCGAGGGCGCCGACGCGGTGCGGGTACTGCGCGAACTCGACCTCCTCGACTCCGTACTGGACTCCGTCCGGCAGGGCCGGGGCCAGGTGGAGGAGGTCGGCCGGCTGCTCGCCCTGCACGCCCTGGACACCCTGGACGAGGGGCGGCAGCGGGAACTGGCCGTCTTCCTCGCCAACACCGCCGCCCGCCCCGACGACGGCACTGCCGCCGCCCTCCTCGTCCGCCACCGGACCCCGCGCCTGCCGGACCTGCTGGCCGCCGAGGTCCTCTCCCGGCCCGCGTCCAAGGAGACGTTCCAGCTGGCCAGGTCCTACCTGCGGCTGACCCAGCAACTGGAGGCGGCCGGCCACCCCGCCGTGTTCGGCCGCCTGTTCACCGCCCTGGCGACCGCACCCGGCTACGACCCCGCCTGGGCCGGGCAGCTCGCCTACATGGTGGAGAAGGAGTACGGATACTCCACCGACGCCGTCGACCGGGTCCTGACCGGCGTCCCGGAGGCCGGCACCGCCTGGCTCAAGGGGCTGCTCAGCAACCGGGCCCGCGAACTGCGCCCGCTGGACCGGCTGCTGTCCGCGGTGTCCGCCCCCGGCGGCGGACCCGTCCCCGGCTGGCTGCGCTTCGCCGGAGCGCTCACCGGCCACCCCACCGCCGGCGAGGTCACCGAGGCCGACGCCGCCGCGTTCGTCGGGGACAACGAGGAGGCCTGGCGCATCGCGCTGGAGACCGCCCGCGACCACGGCCGGCCGGGGATCGTCCGCCCGCTCTGGCCGGTCCTGCGCACCGCCCTGGAGAGCGGTCGGCACCCCGGACTGCCCGCGCTCCTGGAGGAACTGGCCCCGCCGGGTGCCCCCGGACTCACCCCGGAGGCCGCCGCCGACGCCGACCTGCTGTGGCTGATCGGCCGCGCCGCCCTGCCCGGCCCCCCGCCCACGACCCCACCTCCCCGGCTGCGCGCCCTCACCGACGGCGCCCCCGCGCTCGACCGGTACGCCGACGCCCTGGTGGCCCGCTGCGACCCCGACCCGGCCCTGCGCGACCGGGCGATCGCCGCCCTCCTGGGGGAGCGGCCGGACCCCGTGCACGGCTGGCCCGTCCTCACCCGCTGGATGCGGCACCGGCCCAGCAGCGAGGCCACCGTCCGCGAGGAACTGGCCCGGCGGCTCATGACCCCGGGCTACGCCCCCTGGCTCGAACTCGACCTGCCCACCGACCTGGTGGACGGCCTGGAACGCGCCGGACTCGCCTGGATCGGCGCGGTACGGCGGCTGCGCCTCGCCTACACCGCCCGCGTGCCCCTGGCGGAACTCGCCGGGATCATCGTCGCCGGCTGCCCGCACCGCGCGGTGACCGGCCGACTGCTGGACGAGATCGCCGCCGTCCTGACCGCGCGCGGCCCCGGGTTCGCCTTCACGCTGACCCTGGAACTGGACCGGAAACTGCCCGGCCTCGGCCTCGCCCTGTACCAGGCACTGGGCCGGGACGCCCGGTTCGGGGAACTGCGCACCCGGCTCATCCGGTTCAGCCACGAGGAGGAGGCCCGCCACCGCCGGATCATCGGCGCCCTCAGCGGCCCGGCCGCCCC
>NZ_JAKRGC010000437.1 GCF_022347745.1 Streptomyces sp. OfavH-34-F | reverse complement strand
CGGCCTGCTGCGGCGCCGGGTCCGGGGCCTGCGGTTCCGGATTCTGCGGTTCTGCGGGCTCGGGCGCCGGGGGCTCGGGTGCCGGGTCCGGCCGCATGTCCGCCGGACCGCCCGCCGGCGGTTCACCCAGCGCGTCCAGCGCCTCCCGTGCCCGCCCGGCGTCCAGCGGCGAGAACTCCGGGTTGGTGCGCAGCGCGTCCCGCAGATGGCGGCGCGCCGAGCCGTAGTCGCCCACCGCCCGCTCCGTCATGCCCAGGTGGTACGCGTACGAGGCGTTCTGCCCGCCGGTGTCCACCGCCCGCCGCGCGTACTCCAGGGCGGCCTCCGGGTCGCCCGCCCGGTACAGGGCCCAGCCCAGCGCGTCGGCCGTCTCCGGGCTGCGGTGCCCCCGCTGCCAGGCGCCCCGCAGCAGCTCCACCGCCGCGTCCGCGTCGCCGTGCGCGGCCTCGAAGCGGCCCAGCGGCAGCGACTCGTCCACCCCCGCGGCCCTGCCCCGGTCCAGCGCCGCCCGCAGCTTCGTGAACTGGTCCACCGAGTCGCCGTCGAGCCCCATCGACTCGTACAGCTCGCCCAGCTCCAGCAGGTACTCCGGGCGCGGCGACTTCGCGAGCGCCGCCTGGTAGTCGCGTACGGCCTCGTCGGTGCGGCCGAGGGCCGCCTGCGCGCGGGCCCGCCCGGCGAGCGCGGGGTGATGGCCCTTCAGGACGCGCAGCGCCGCCCCGTACTGCGCCACGGCCTCCTTCGGCTCACCGCGCTCCCAGGCCAGCTCGCCCAGCCGGGACAGGCAGTCGGCCTTCTCGGCGGGCGTCCTCGCCCGGTTCGCCGCGTCCTGCGCGGTGGCCAGCGCGTCCTCGCGCCAGCCCCGGTCCCGGTACATCTCGGCCGCCCGGCCCAGCGCCGGCACCCCGGCCCGCAGCTCGGTGAACTTCTCCACCGCGGTGATCGCCGACTTCCGGTCGCCCAGGCCGTTGTAGGCGTCGATCAGCTCCGGGTAGACCGTCCACTCCTTGGGCTGCCGCTTGCGGACCGTCTCGCCCCACTTCTTGGCCGTCACGAAGTCGTGCCGGGCGTTGGCGAGGGCGGCGAGACCGACCCAGGCCGCCGTGTTGCCCCGCTCCCCGGGGCGCACGTTCAGCGAGCGCTTGAGCGCCTGTTCGGCCCGCGCGTAGGAGGCCGGGTCGGCGGCGCGCCGCCCCCACTCCACGTACGCCGAGCCCAGCACCGCCCACGCGGGCGCGTCCGAGGGATGGGTGCCCACCCACTTCTGCCGGTCCCCGATGAGCGCCGTCAGATCGGAGAGCGAGGCCGGGGAACCGGCGGCCGTCGCGGACATCGCGCGCGAGACCGGACCGGGCACCGGCGGCGCCGCGTCCTGGTCGTCGTCGGGCACCGCGACCACCGCGCCCGTCACCAGGACCGCGCCCGCGACCATGCCGAAGGCGGCCCTGCGCAGCGTCGTGCGCATCGTGGGGGGCGGCGGCTCGGCCAGCGAGGCGGCGTCCGGCGGGAAGGGGCCGGGGTCGGGCAGACCGGTGGGGAGCGGACCGGTGTCGGAGGAGTCCTCGGGCCCGGAGGCCCTCGGGGGCTGCTGAGGCGTGAGATCCATGCCGCTCACTGTGCGTCAGTATGAAGATCACACAGCGTCTTGGGATCGCCACCGCAGACGGGTTCACACCAATGGGTCCGGGTGCCACGCTCGGATCATGGACGATCTCCCCGAACTCCTGCGGGCGGGCCTCCCGGCCGAAGCCGTGATCACCGACCCGGACGTCACCGCCTCCTACGCCCACGACATGGCGAGCTTCTGCGCGGCCGGCACCCCCGCCGTCGTGGTGCTCCCGCGCACCGTCGAGCAGGTCCAGCACGTCATGCGCACCGCCACCGCGCTGCGCGTCCCGGTCGTCCCCCAGGGCGCCCGCACGGGCCTGTCCGGCGCCGCCAACGCCGTCGACGGCTGCATCGTGCTCTCCCTGGTCAGGATGGACCGCATCCTGGAGATCAGCCCCGTCGACCGGATCGCCGTCGTCGAACCCGGGGTGATCAACGCCGTGCTGTCCCGCGCGGTGGAGGAGCACGGCCTGTACTACCCGCCGGACCCCTCCAGCTGGGAGACGTGCACCATCGGCGGCAACATCGGCACCGCGTCCGGCGGCCTGTGCTGCGTGAAGTACGGGGTCACCGCCGAATACGTCCTCGGTCTCGACGTCGTCCTCGCCGACGGACGGCTGCTCAGCACCGGGCGGCGCACCGCCAAGGGCGTCGCCGGATACGACCTGACCCGCCTCCTCGTCGGCTCCGAGGGCAGCCTCGGCATCGTCGTGAAGGCCGTCCTCGCCCTCAAGCCCCGGCCGCCCCGGCAGCTCGTCCTCGCCGCCGAGTTCCCCAGCGCCTCCGCCGCCTGCGACGCCGTCTGCCGGATCATGGAGAGCGGCCACACCCCCTCACTCCTCGAACTGATGGACCGTACGACCGTCCGGGCCGTCAACCGCCTCGCCCGCATGGGACTCCCCGAGACCACGGAGGCCCTGCTCCTCGCCGCCTTCGACACCCCGGACCCGGCCGCCGACCTCGCCGCCGTCGCCGGCCTGTGCACGGCGGCCGGGGCCACCGAGGTCGTGCCGGCGGACGACGCGGCCGAGTCCGAGATGCTGCTCCGGGCCCGGCGGATGGCGCTGACCGCGCTGGAGACCGTCAAGCCGGCGACGATGATCGACGACGTGTGCGTACCGCGGTCCCGGCTCGGCGCCATGCTGGAGGGCACGGCGGAGATCGCCGCGAAGTACGCCCTCACCATCGGCGTCTGCGCCCACGCGGGCGACGGCAACACCCACCCCGTCGTCTGCTTCGACCCGGCGGACGCCGACGAGTCCCGGCGGGCGCGGGAGTCCTTCGACGCGATCATGGCGCTCGGTCTCGCCCTCGGCGGCACGATCACCGGCGAACACGGCGTCGGCGTCCTCAAGAAGGAGTGGCTGGCCCGCGAACTCGGCGAGACCGGCGTGGAACTGCACCGGGGCGTGAAGCGGGCCTTCGACCCGCTCGGCCTGCTCAACCCCGGCAAGGTCTTCTGACCGTCCCCGGCCCACGCCGCTCAGTTCTCCCCCTCCTGCGCCTGCGACTCGTCCGACGGCCACGGGTCGCTCATCCACAGGTCGTCGGCCGGCAGCGGCGCGAGCAGCTCGGCCAGCCCCTCGTCGATGCCGAGCCGCTCGCTCTCCGTGCCCGGCGGCACGACGCGCAGCGTCCGTTCCACCCAGACCGCCACCGCCGCCGCCGGCACCTCCAGCAGCGCGTTGCCCTCCGGCGAGGTCAGCGCCACGCAGATGACGCTGTTCCCGTCCACCTTGGTGGGCCAGATCCGCACATCGCCCTGCCCGCACGGCCGGAAGACCCCTTCCACCAGCAGATCGCGGGCGAACGTCCAGTACACGGGCGAGTCCGAGGTGATGTGGAAGGTGATGTGCACCGCGTACGGGTCCTCGGTGCGGTACGTCAGCCTGGCCGGCACGGGGATGCTGCGCTCGGGCGACAGGACCAGCTTGAGCTCCAGCTCGCGTTCCACGACGGTGTTCATGAGGGCTTCCTTCCGTTGTCCCGGGCCGGTCCCTCGACCGGCCCGCACAGGTGAGAGCGCCTTCCACGCGGTTCATTACGCGACTTCGGGAAAAAACTTCGCGTGACCGAAATGGGGGTCAATCGCCCGGACCGGCCCGGCGGTCCGCGCCCGTCTGGTAGATGTGGACCCCTGTATTGAGGCCGCGAAGAGATACGGGACCACGGTGATGAGCGCCCCAACCCCGGCACCCGGTGACGAGAGCCCCCGCGAGGGGTACTACCCCGACCCGTCCATCCCCGGATACGTCCGCTACTGGAACGGCTCCGCCTGGGTGCCCGGTACCAGCCGCCCGGCCCCGGAACAGGACGCGGTCGAGGAGACCGGCCCCGTCTTCCTGGACGAGGCGCGGGCGGACGCGCCGGGCGGCGAGGGCCGCCCCGAACCCGCCATCGCCTGGCAGGCCGACGCCTCCCGCCAGACGGGCTTCGGCGACCACCGCGTGTCCTGGGGCGGTACGGGCCCCCGGGCCCCGGAGCCCGCCGACGCCGCCCCGGCCGCCTCCGT
>NZ_JAKRGC010000436.1 GCF_022347745.1 Streptomyces sp. OfavH-34-F | reverse complement strand
GGCCACGACGTCGAGGAGGCCCGGCCGCGCTACGGGCTGATCGGCCTCGGCTTCGTGCCCCGCGCCACCGCCGGCATCGCCGAACTCGCCGCCCTGCACCCCGAACCCGCGCTCCTGGACGCGCGCACCCGCAGCGCCCTGCGCACCGGAACCCGGCTCGGCGGCCGGGCGGTGCGGGCGGCCAGGGCGCGCGAGGTGCACCAGCACCGCAGGATCGGCGCGTTCTTCCACCGGGAGCGCGGCGGCGCCGGGTTCGACGTGCTGCTCACGCCGACGACCGCGCTGCCGCCGCCCCGGATCGGCCGGTTCGACGGGCTGAGCGCCTGGCGCACCGATGTGGCGATCACCGAGGCGTGCCCGTACGCCTGGCCGTGGAACGTGCTCGGCTGGCCCGGCGTCAACGTCCCGGCGGGCTTCACCCGCGACGGCCTCCCGGTCGGCGCCCAGCTCCTGGGCCCGTCCCGCAGCGAGGAGCGGCTCGTCTCCCTGGCCGCCCAGTTGGAGGACGACCGCCGCTGGCACGCGTACCGGCCCGCACTCTGAGGCCTCCCGGCCGGATCGTGCCGGGAGCGCGGACCTCACGGCACGCGGGCGGTCCAGGCGTCGTCGGCGAACTTCGTCCGGACCAGTTCCTGCGCCCTGGCCAGTTCCTCGGGCGTCACCGCGCCCCGCGTCAGACCGTGCCGGTTGCGGAAGGACTCGATCATCCGCTCGATCACGGCCTGGCGGGGCAGCCCGGTCTGCCGGCGCAGCGGGTCCACCCGCTTCTTGGCGCTCTTCGTGCCCTTGTCGGACATCTTCTCCTTGCCGATGCGCAGCACCTCCAGCATCTTGTCGGCGTCGATGTCGTACGACATGGTCACGTGGTGCAGCACCGCGCCGGGGCCGCCGTCCGGGCCGACCACGCGCTTCTGCGCGGCGCCGGCGATCTTGCCGACCTCGGTGGCGATGTCGTTGAGCGGTTGGTACCACGCCTTGATGCCCATGTCGCCCAGCGCTTCGAGCACCCAGTCGTCCAGGTAGGCGTAGCTGTCGGCGAAGGACAGCCCGGAGACGAGGGACTGGGGCACCGCGAGCGAGTACGTGATGGTGCTGCTCGGCTCCGCGAACATCGCGCCGCCCCCGGAGATCCGCCGGACGACGGTGACGCCGTGGCGCCGGACGCCCTCGGCGTCGACCTCGTTGCGCAGCGACTGGAAGCTGCCGATGATCACCGCCGGGGAGTCCCACTCCCACACGCGCAGCGTCGGCGGCCGACGGCCCGCCGCCACCTCCGCCGTGATGACCTCGTCCAGCGCCATGTGCAGCGCGGGGGACTGCGGGGCGTCGTGGATGAGCTGCCAGTCGTAGTCGCTCCACTCCGTGGCCTGCGCCAGCGCCCGGCGCACCGCGACGGCGACGCCCTCCGAGGTGAGGCCCAGCATCACCGTCGACTCCGGGAGCGCCCGGTCGATCCTGGCCGCCAGGGCCGCCGTGTCCGTGGTCGCCGGGGCGCCCTCCAGCGCCGCGTCGATCGCGAGGATCGCCTCGTCCGGCTCCAGGAAGAAGTCACCCGCCACCCGGACGTTCCGCAGCGCCCCGCCCTCGACCTCCAGGTCCACGACGACCAGCTTGCCCCCGGGAATCTTGTACTCACCGTGCACGGTCCTGCCTCCACTTCCGCCCGGCCGGCCCGCCGACGTACGGACCCGGTCTGCGACAACGCCACCGTCGCACGGATTAATCCGCCGGTCGCGCCCGGACCCCCGCACGCGGCGCGGCGCCCCGGGGCCGTCCTCGCTTCGACTCCTGTGGTCCGTACCAGAGTCTTGACACGGCCTTTCTTCACTTCTTAAATCACGTAGCGGACCGAGTACCCCCTCTCGGCCCGACGCACATCCGTTTCCCTCTACCGCTCGACCTGTCATGCGCATGACTTCCATGCGCACGGCGGGGTTCCCCTTCCCTCCCCACACACCCCGGAAGGGAGAGTCATGGACTCCCCACGCCTTTCGCGGCGCCTGCTGCGCTCCGTACTCCCGGCCCTCGCCCTCGCCCTCGCCACGGCGGGACTGGCCGGCACCGGCGGCCCCGCCGCGGCGGACGCCGCGCCGATGGCCCAGGCCGCCGCGAGCGCCACCACGACGTTCTCCGACGAGTTCGACGGCCCCGCGGGCGCGGCCGTGGACAGCGGCAAATGGCAGATCGAGACCGGCGACAACGTCAACAACCACGAGCGGCAGTACTACACCTCCGGCAACAAGAACGCCGCGCTGGACGGACAGGGCCACCTCGTCATCACCGCCCGCAAGGAGAACCCGGCCAACTACCAGTGCTGGTACGGCACCTGCCAGTACACCTCGGCACGGCTGAACACCTCCGGGAAGTTCAGCCAGGCCTACGGGCACGTCGAGGCGCGCATGAAGATCCCGCGCGGCCAGGGCATGTGGCCGGCCTTCTGGATGCTCGGCACCGACCTCGGACAGGTCGGCTGGCCCAACTCCGGCGAGATCGACGTCATGGAGAACGTCGGCTTCGAACCCTCCACCGTCCACGGCACCCTGCACGGCCCCGGCTACTCCGGCTCCGGCGGGATCGGCGCCGGCTACACCCTGCCGGGCGGCCAGGCGTTCGCCGACGCCTTCCACACCTTCGCCGTCGACTGGGCCCCCGACTCCATCACCTGGTCCGTCGACGGCAACGTCTACCAGCGCCGCACCCCCGCCGACACGGGCGGCAACCCCTGGGTCTTCAACAAGCCGTTCTTCCTCATCCTCAACCTGGCGGTCGGCGGCTACTGGCCCGGCGACCCGGACGGCGGCACCCCCTTCCCCGGTCAGCTCGTCGTCGACCACGTGCGCGTCACCACCGGCGACAGCCCGGGCGGCACGGGCGGACGGATCACCGGCCTCGCCGGCAAGTGTGTGGACGTCGCCGGCGCCGCCACCGCCAACGGCACCCCCGTCCAGCTCTACGACTGCAACGGCACCGCCGCACAGCGCTGGACCGTCGGCGCGGACGGCACGATCCGGGCCCTCGGCAAGTGCCTCGACGTCGCCTCCGGCGGCACGGCGGACGGCACCAGGGTCCAGCTGTGGGACTGCAACGGAACGGCCGCGCAGAAGTGGGCGGTCAGCGGCGCCCGCGACATCGTCAACCCGCAGGCGAACAAGTGCCTGGACGTGACCGGCAACAATTCCGCCAACGGCACCCCGCTGCAGATCTGGACCTGCGCCGGCACCGCCAACCAGAAGTGGACGGTCAACGGCTGACCCGGCCGGACGGGCCCGGACCCCCCAGCCGGCCGGGCCCGTGCCCATGATTGGCTGGGGGCATGATCGATGACTTCCTCAACGGTGACCTGACCAGGGTCGAGGCGGCGGTCCGCGCAGCGGCCGCCGCCGAGATCATGCCCCGCTACCGGCAGCTCGGCGCCGACGAGATCGTCGAGAAGAACGGCCCCCACGACCTGGTGACCGTCGCCGACCGGGGCGCCGAGGAACACCTCACCGACTCCCTCGTCCGGCTCCTGCCCGGCTCCGTGGTCGTCGGCGAGGAGGCCGTGCACGCCGACCCGGCCGTGTACGAGGCGCTGCGCGGCGACGCACCCGTGTGGATCGTGGACCCGGTGGACGGCACCCGGCAGTTCGTCCGCGGCGAACCCGGCTTCTGCACCCTGGTGGCACTCGCCCACAAGGGCGAGGTGCTGGCCTCCTGGACCTACGCCCCCGCGCTCGACGAGATGGCCGTCGCCGTCCGGGGACGGGGCGCGACCCTCGACGGCACCCCGATACGCTCGGGCTCCCCCGAGCCCGACGCCGTGCTGCACGTCGCCATGTCGCACCCCGACTACACCACCGACGAACAGAAGCGCGCCCTGCGCGGACTGCGCACCGAGGGCTTCGCGGCCCTGCGCCCCTGCGGCTCGGCCGGGCTCGAATACCTGGCCGTCGCCCGCGGCGAGGTCGACGGTCTCGTCTACGACTGGGAGTACGCGTGGGACCACGCGGCGGGGCTCCTGCTGGTCGCCGAGGCGGGCGGCGCGCACCTCACGCTCTCCGGCGGGCCCTTCCGGATCGCCGGGGGCAACGACATGCCCTTCACCGCCGCCCGCGACCGGGCGACCGCCGAGCGCATCCTGGCCGCCCTGCGCGCGGGCGCCTGACCCGGGGACGGCGG
>NZ_JAKRGC010000435.1 GCF_022347745.1 Streptomyces sp. OfavH-34-F | reverse complement strand
CACCGCCCCGGTGGCGCGTCCGCGCGGAACGGCCGTGAGCTGCCGCGGGTGGTGCGGGCCGTGGCCCCGCGGCAGGCCGGACGAGGTCCGCGGACGTGGCGCCCCCGCCAGTCCCACGGGCCTCGGTATGTCGGATTCGGGTAGCTCGACATGCCCCATGAACCCCCCAGTCACAGTCGCATCGCCATAAACGGGGCGCATCCGCCGATCCCGTGGATGACGGACGCGCCTTCGCTCGGTGCACGATATCCACACACATGGCATTTCGCTGGAGTTCCGGTGAAGTTCAGACAGGTGCGGCGATCCGGGCCTCCTCCCGGTCCGGACCCGGTCCCAGGCCGTGCGCGCACCTGCCGGTATCCGGTGCGCACCGCTGTCGGCGGGTGTGCGGACCTGTACCCCGGTCTCCCCACCACGGTACGTGTCCGCACGGTCGCGGGCGAGGGGTTCGCCCCGCTCGCCCGCGGCCGCCGGCACCCCGTCTGGGAGAATGCCGTGCCGGGGAGACCTGCCCGGCACCACGAACGGAAGACGGAAGTAGGGAGGCACGGTGAGCCCCGCGGAGAAGAACTGGGCCGGCAACATCACCTTCGGCGCGAGGCGGCTGTGCGTCCCGCGCTCGCTGCGCGAACTGCGCGAGACGGTGGCCGCGTCCGAGTCGATACGCCCCCTGGGCACCCGGCACTCCTTCAACACCCTCGCCGACACCACCGGCGACCACCTCTCGCTCGCCGGCCTGCCGCGCGTCGCCGACATCGACGCCGCCGGCCGCACGGTCCGCGTCGGCGCGGGGCTCGCCTACGGCGAGTTCGCCGCCGAACTCCACCAGCACGGTCTGGCCCTGGCCAACCTGGGCTCGCTCCCGCACATCTCCGTGGCCGGAGCCGTCGCGACCGGCACCCACGGCTCCGGGGTCGGCAACCGCTCCCTGGCGGCCGCCGTCCGCGGCCTCACCCTGGTCACGGCCGACGGCGCGACGCGCACCGTGCGGCGCGGGGACGACGACTTCCCCGGCACGGTGGTGTCCCTGGGCGCGCTCGGCGTGGTGACCTCGCTGGACCTGGACCTGGTGCCCGCCTTCGACGTACGGCAGTGGGTGTACGAGGACCTGCCCGAGGCGACCCTCACCGCGCGCTTCGACGAGGTGATGTCCGCCGCGTACAGCGTCAGCGTCTTCACCGACTGGCGCCCCGGCCCGGTCGGCCAGGTGTGGCTGAAGCAGCGGGCGGACGGCGCCGCACCGGACCGGATGCCCGCCCGGTGGCTGGGCGCCCGGCTCGCGGACGGCCCCCGCCACCCGGTCCCCGGCATGCCCGCCGCCAACTGCACCCGCCAGCAGGGCGCGCCCGGCCCGTGGTTCCGGCGGCTGCCGCACTTCCGGATGGAGTTCACCCCGAGCAACGGCGACGAACTCCAGTCGGAGTACTTCGTGGCCCGCCAGGACGCCGTCGCCGCGTACGAGGCCCTCGCCCTGGTCCGGGACCGGATCGCCCCGGTGCTCCAGGTCTCCGAGCTGCGCACCGTCGCGGCCGACGACCTGTGGCTGAGCCCCGCGTACGGCAGGGACTCGGTGGCGTTCCACTTCACCTGGGCGCCCGACGCGGTCGCCGTCGCCCCGGTGGTCGCGGCGATCGAGGAGGCGCTGGCCCCGTTCGGCGCCCGGCCGCACTGGGGCAAGGTGTTCTCCACCGGACCCGGGACGCTGCGCGCGCTGTACCCGCGCCTCGCGGACTTCGAGCGGCTGATGGCCGCCCACGACCCCGAGGGCGTCTTCCGCAACCGCTTCCTGGACCGCTGCTTCCCGCGCTGACCCGGCGCTCAGCGCAGGCGGCGCTCGTCCTGGGCGCGGGAGGGCCAGGCCCTGGCGGTCCGGCCCGGGGCGAGCTGCTCCACCACCTCGGCCAGTTCCTCGCAGGCGCTCTCGATGCGGCGCCGGACGTTGTGCTGCTCGGTGACGACGGCGGCCAGCAGCAGCGCGGTGAGAGCGAGCGCCGCGTTCAGCACGGTGAGGCTGATCATCACCTCCACCATGGTGTGCTCCACGAAGGGCCCCCTGCGCGCGGTGCCCGCCACCACCGCCAGCACCGACACCAGCAGGGCGCAGGGCGCGGTGCCCGCGAGCTGGAAGCGCAGGGCGGCCCAGATGAGGATCGGGAACACCAGATAGATCATCGACAGGGTGCTGTGGGTGGCCACCAGCGCCGCCGTGACCGCGACGACCGACAGAGTCCCGGCCTCCAGCCAGCGGTCGGTGAGCCGGGGCGGCCGCGCCCGCCGCAGGACCAGCACCATCGGCGTCACCATGAGCACGCCCATCGCGTCGCCCGCCCACCAGGCGGCCCACACCGACCAGAAGTCGGCGGGCGTGATCGTCCCGTCGGCGACGAGCACCCCGGCCCCCGCCGACGCGCTGATGACCATGGGGAGCATGCCGCCCAGGAACACCAGGACGATCCCGTCGCGCAACCGGTCCAGCTCGGAGCGGAAGCCGGCCCGGCGCAGCATCGCGTACGCGCACAGCGGTGCGAGGGTGCTGGCCGCCACGGTGACCGCGGTCTCCGCCCGCACCGTGCCGCTCAGGGCGGTGATGACGACCAGCGAGCCGAGCGCGATGCCGGGCCACACGCGCACCCCCAGGCACAGCAGGGCCCCCAGCGCGATACCGGTCGCCGGCCACAGCGGGGTGACCACGGCGCCGCGGACGGTGACCTCCCGCAGCAGCCCCAGCCGGGCCGAACCGTAGTAGGCGGCGGCGACCGCCACCACGCGCAGCACCCCGGCCAGGCGCCTGCGGGTCTTCTCGCTGCGGATCACGCTTCCCATCACACACCGCCGCCCGGGCGGACGGCACCGTGACACGCACGGACGGCCGCAGCCCGCCTCATCCGCCGCCGTGCGCCGGGTGTTCGTGGCGCAGCACCAGCACCGCCGCGTCGTCCTCGTGCCCGGTGTGCTCGGCCGCGCCCAGGATCGCGTCGGCCAGCGCCTCCGCGTCCTCGCCCGCCCGCGAGCGGGCGAGCCGCGCCACCTCCGCGAGACCCTCGTCCAGGGAGTACGAGGGGCCCTCGACCACCCCGTCCGTCAGCAGTACGAAGACGCCCTCGCCGGTGAGCCGGCGCGTGGTGACCGGGTACTCCTCCCCGGGGAGCACCCCGAGCGGCAGACCGCCCTCGTCGTCCGTGATGCCCGCCCGGCCGTCCGCCGTGGCCCACACGGCCGCCACATGACCGGCCCGCGCGCTGCGCAGCAGCCGGGTGGCGGGATCGATGGTCACGAAGGTGCAGGTCGCGAGGAGACTGGAGTCCGCGGCCAGCAGGACGTCGTTGGTCAGGCGCATGACCTCGCCCGGATCGGCGTCCGCCACCGCCAGGGCACGCATCGCGATGCGGATCTGGCCCATGAAGGCCGCCGCCTCCACGTCATGGCCCTGGACGTCCCCGATCGCGAACGCCAGCGAACCGTCCGGGAGCACGAACCCGTCGTACCAGTCGCCGCCGATGTCCAGCCCGCCGCGCGCCGGGGAGTACCGGGCGGCGCTGCGCAGACCGGGCAGCGAGGGCAGGCCGGAAGGGAGCATCTCCCGCTGCAACGCCTCCGCCAGCTCCACCCGCGCCTGGTGCAGCTCCACCTCGCGGCGGGCCCGCGACGTGAGGTCGTGCAGGGTGGTGAGCAGTTCGTCGGAGCTGGCCGACCGGGGACGACGCCGGTTCATGGGCCGCTCCACGGGGGCAGGGATGGCGGGCCGCGCCCCGGAGCGGGTCGGCCGAGGCGCCGTGGCGGCCACGGCCGCGGTGGCCGTCGCCCTGTCCGCATCCTATTTCGGCGGCGGTCCCCGCGCAGGCCGGGACCGGTGGGCGGGCGGCGGCGGCCGGGCGGGTGGATGCTGGAGATGGCTCCGTGCGGCGGCCCGCGCCCGCCGGCCGGCGCGGGCCGCGGGAGGTAGGCGATGAACCGCACGCTGGAATGGACGGTGCGGGTCGAGCTGTCGCAGGACGGCGGGACGACCCGCGCGGAGGCGGTACTGGACACGGGCACCGCGAAACTCACCGGCCAGGGCATCGCCCGGTGCAGTCCCCAGGACCCGGACGTGCCCACGATCGGCGACGAGGTGGCCGCCAGCCGCGCGATGCACGACGTGGCCGGGCAGCTGATGAGCGTCGCCGACCGCGCCATCGG
>NZ_JAKRGC010000434.1 GCF_022347745.1 Streptomyces sp. OfavH-34-F | reverse complement strand
GTCGGCCGGCCGGCCGAACTCCCCGGCGAGGACGGCCATGACCGTGCCGAGCATCTGGACGCACTCGTCGGTGTGCCGGTCGGCGGCCTCGTCGTGGTCGTCGTAGTCGTTGCCCAGCAGCGCGCCGCCGGGTCGTCGCCGTCCACCACACTCACTCCGACGGCGGTCCGCCGGCACCGCGCGTACCGCTCGTGCAGTCGGGTGAGCTGCGGTCCGTGCACCGGACCGCAGACGAAGAGCAGATGCTCGTACCGCTCGGGCGGGGCCGCCTCCAGCGTCCGGGCACCCGGCGCGAAATGCGGGCTCCAGGCCGATTCGTGCGGCACACCCACCTGGTCCAGCGCCTGCGACACCGCCCGCTCGGCGAGGAAGTCACCGGCGGTCACTTCGCCGTCCGGAAAGCTGAACCATCCGGTGACCAGCACCCGCCCGGACGCGCCGCGCGGCCGCAGCAGCCCGTCGAGCGTGTCCACGAGGTTCGGATGCTCCATGATCGCCTCCTCCTGGGTTCGCTCCAACGGTAGTACCGAAGATGCGTGGCCGGATTACTCCGGCAGGATGCGTGAGGGAGAAGCGAGCGGCGGAGACGCGGCTCGGTGTCGCCGGGACAGGTGACCGCGTGCGGCGGTCGGTACCCGCGCCTTCCGGAACTTCCGGTTCTCTGAAAGGAGATGGGTCGGATGACATTCTCCGCATCCGGGCGGATGCCCTGGCGGAACGCCCTGGTCTCGGGCGGCGCCGGTTTCCTCGGGTCACATCTGTGCGAACGGCTGCTGGCCGGGGGAGTGGCGGTCGACTGCGCCGACAACCTCGCCTCCGGGTCACCGCGCAACATCGCCCACCTGGAGGAGGACAAGGCATTCCGGTTCCTTCCCCTGGACATCTCGGACGCCTCCTGCGTCCGGGAGTTGAGCGGCCCCTACGACCTCGTCCTGCACTTCGCCTGCCCGGCCTCGCCCGCCGACTACCTGCGCATGCCGCTGGAGACGCTGGACGTCGGCAGTCTCGGCACCCGCAACATGCTCGCCGTCGCCGAACGGGACGGGGCGCGGCTGCTGCTCGCCTCGACGTCCGAGGTGTACGGCGACCCGCTGGTACATCCCCAGCGCGAGGACTACTGGGGCAATGTGAACCCGGTCGGGCCGCGCAGCGTGTACGACGAGTCGAAGCGTTTCTCCGAGGCGCTGGTGACCGCCCACGCCGCCGCCAGAGGCACCGACGCGGGCATCGTCCGGCTGTTCAACACCTACGGTCCCCGCATGCGCGCCCACGACGGCCGGGCCGTGCCGACCTTCATCTGCCAGGCCCTGGCCGGGGAACCGATCACCGTCGCCGGGGACGGCAGCCAGACCCGGTCGCTCTGCTACGTCGACGACACCCTCGACGGCGTACTCAGCGTGGCCGCGAGCAAGTCCGTGCGGCCCGTGAACATCGGCGGCAGCGACGAGACGACGGTACGGGAGATCGCCCGGCGGATCGTCAAACTCACCGGTTCCGCCAGCCCGATCGCCTGCATCGACCGGCCCGTCGACGACCCCGAGAGGCGACGCCCCGACACCACCCTGGTGCGGGAGATGTTCGGCTGGGAACCACGCGTTTCCTGGGAGGAAGGGCTGGAACGCACCATCGCGTACTTCGCCTCGCTCCCCGAAATGCCCGACGCTCCGCCCGCCGGCGTTCCGGCCCGCGACCTCTGAAGGAGCCGACGCATGCGCGTGCTCGGAATCAACGCCCTTTTCCACGACCCCTCGGCCGCCCTGGTCATCGACGGGAAGACCGTCGCCGCGGCCGAGGAGGAACGCTTCAGCCGGCGCAAGCACGGCAAGCGCCCGGTGCCGTTCTCCGCGTGGGAGCTGCCCGAACTCTCCGCCCGCTGGTGCCTGGAGGCGGCCGGCCTCGAACCCGCCGACCTGGACGCCGTCGCCTACTCGTACGACCCCCATCTCGCCCGCCCCGCCGAGCAGTTGGGTCTCGACGACCCGTGGGACCACCTCCGCCAGGACTACGCGAGGCGCGCCCCGGAATTCCTCGCCGAGGCCCTGCCCGGTCTCCACCCGGACAAGGTCCGCTTCGTCCCCCACCACGTCGCGCACGCCGCGTCCGCCGGGCTCGCCGCCCCACCGGGCGACCGCGCCGTCCTGGTCCTCGACGGGCGCGGCGAATGCGCCTCCCAGCTCGCCGGCCACTACCGGGACAGCGTCCTGGAGGTGCTGAACACCCAGCCGCTGCCCGAATCGCTGGGCCTGTTCTACGAGGAGCTGACCCAGCACCTCGGATTCCTGCGCAGCAGCGACGAGTTCAAGGTCATGGCCCTCGCCTCCTACGGCAAGCCCGTCTTCGCCGAACGGCTCGCCGCGTACGTCCACGCCACCGGCGGCGGCGGATTCCGGGCCTCCGGCATCCCCTGGAGCGAGTTCGCACCGGCCCGCCGGCCGGGCGGCCCGTACCGCGAACAGCACGCCGACCTCGCGGCCAGCGCCCAGCGCTGCCTGGAGGAGACCGTGCTCCACCTGGCCTCCTGGCTCCACGGACGCACCGGCGCCACCCGGCTGGCCCTCGCCGGCGGCGTCGCCCTCAACTGCGTGGCCAACGCCCGCCTGCACCGCGAGGGGCCCTTCGACGACGTATGGGTCCAGCCGGCCGCCGGTGACGCCGGGACCTCCCTGGGCGCCGCCCTCCACGTCGCCGCCGAGCACGGCCCGGTCCGCCCGATGACCACCGCCGCCCTCGGCCGGGGCTGGAGCGACGAGGAACTGCGCCGGATGCTGGAGACGGCCGCGCTGCCCTTCGAGGAGCCCGAGGACGTCGCCGCCGCCGTCGCCGAGGAACTGGCGCAGGACGGCATCGTCGCCTGGTTCCAGGGGCGCAGCGAGTTCGGCCCCCGGGCCCTCGGCCACCGCTCCCTGCTCGCCCATCCGGGACGCGCCGAGAACCTGGAACGGCTCAACGCGGTCAAGGGCCGGGAGGAGTTCCGCCCCGTCGCCCCCATGGTGCGGGCGGAACGCGCCGCCGAACTCTTCGACGGTCCGATGCCCAGCCCGTACATGCTCTTCGTCCACGAGGTCGCCGAGGAGTGGAAGCCCCGCATCCCCGCCGTCGTCCACGTGGACGGCACCGCGCGCATCCAGACCGTGGACCCGGCCGCCGAGCCGCTCGTCGCCCGGATGCTCGCCGCGTTCGAGGAGCGCACCGGCCTCCCCGTCGTCGTCAACACCAGCCTCAACACGGCGGGCAGGCCCATGGTCGACCACCCCCGCGAGGCCCTGGAGTGCTTCGGCTCCGCGCCCGTGGACCTGCTGGCCATCGGACCCTTCCTCGTCCGCCGGTCGAAGGCGTTCACATGACGCCCGGTGAACGGGACCGGCGCGTGACGACCACCGCGCCGGACGGGCCCCGGGACCTGCCGCCGACCGCCACCCCCTACTCCGTCGTCGTCCCCACCATCGGCCGGCCCTGCCTGGCGGACTGCCTGCGGGCCCTCGCCGACGCGGCCGTACCCGCACCCCGCGCGATCTTCCTCGTCGACGACCGCCGCGACCCGGCCGGCCCGCTCGACCTCACCGCCGCCGGACCGCTCGCGGACCGGATCACCGTGCTGGCCACCGGCGGCCGGGGCCCGGCCGCCGCCCGCAACGCCGGGCTGCGCCGCGTCGCCACGCCCTGGGTGGTCTTCCTCGACGACGACGTACAGGTGCGCCCGGGCTGGGGCGCCCTGCTCGCCCACGACCTCGCGCAGGCCGGACCCGGCACGGCCGGGGTGCAGGGCCGGCTGACCGTACCGCTGCCCGACGACCGCAGACCCACCGACTGGGAGCGCTGCACGGCGGGCCTGGAGGACGCCGCCTGGGCCACCGCCGACATGGCCTACCGCACCGGGACGGTACGCGCGGCCGGCGGGTTCGACGAGCGCTTCCCGCGCGCCTTCCGCGAGGACGCCGACCTGGCCCTGCGCCTCATGAGCGGCGGCTGGACCCTGGCCCGCGGCACCCGCGCCACCCTGCACCCCGTCCGCCCCGCCGACCGCTGGGTCTCCGTGCGCACCCAGCGCGGCAACGCGGACGACGCCCTGATGAGCCGCCTGCACGGACCGGACTGGTGGATGAGGGCCGACGCCCCGCGCGGCCGGCTGCCCGGCCACCTGGCCGTCACCGCCGCGGGCCTCGCCGCCGCCGGGCTCGCCCTGG
>NZ_JAKRGC010000433.1 GCF_022347745.1 Streptomyces sp. OfavH-34-F | reverse complement strand
CCGCGGTGCTCGGCGCCCTGCGCGACGCCGTACGCGGCGAGGGACCGGACGCCCCGCGCCTGTGGGCCCTGGTGGACGGCGCCGGCCGGCTGGGCATCGCCTGCGCCGCCCCCGTCCTGCGCCACGTCTACCGCGAGACCTCCTCCTCGCAGCTGCGCGGCAGGACCGCCCGCGCCCTCGCCGCCACCGACCCCTCCTTCGCCACCGGATTCGCCGTCGAGTGCCTGTGGGACTGCGAGGAGACGACCCGCGAGGTCGCCGCCCTCCACGCCGAGACCGGAGACCTCCGGGTGGCCGAACGGCTGCGCCGGCTCGCCGCCGACCCCGCCGAGGAGGCCGAGGTCCAGTCGGCCGTACGCAGCAGGATCGGCCCGGACGCCCCGGCGGTCTGAACCGCCGGACACCGTCCGAACCGGGGCCGCACACGGCCCCGCAGGAGTGCAGCGCGTCGGGGGCGCGCCGCTCCGGCCCGCAGCCCCGCGCCGCGCCCGGTTCCGCGATCACCGGGCGGCAGGCCACTATGGGGGCATGACCGGGCGCTGGGAGTTCTGGATCGACCGTGGCGGCACCTTCACCGACGTGGTGGGACGCCGCCCCGACGGACGACTCGTCACCCGCAAACTGCTCTCGCACGACCCGGACCGCTACCGCGACGCCGCCGTCGCCGGCATCCGGCTGATGCTGGACCTCGAGCCCGGCGAACCCGTCCCCGCCGACCGGGTCGCCGCCGTCAAGATGGGCACCACCGTCGCCACCAACGCCCTGCTGGAACGGCGCGGCGAACCGACCGTCCTGGTGATCACCGAGGGCTTCCGCGACGCCCTGCGCATCGCCTACCAGAACCGCCCCCGCCTCTTCGACCGCCGCATCCTGCTCCCCGAAGCCGTCTACGACCGGGTCGTCGAAGTCCCCGAACGCATCGACGCCCACGGCCGCACCGTCACCCCGCTCGACCGCGAGGCAGTCGCCGCCCTGCTCCGCGAAGCCCGCGCCGACGGACTGGGCAGCGCCGCCGTCGTCCTCATGCACGGCTACCGCCACCCCGCCCACGAACAGGCCGTCGCCGCCGAGGCCAGGGCCGCCGGATTCACCCAGGTCAGCTGCTCCCACGAGGTCAGCCCACTGATCAAACTCGTCCCGCGCGGCGACACCACCGTCGTCGACGCCTACCTCTCACCCATCCTGCGCCGGTACGTCGACTCGGTCGCCGCCGAACTCCCCGGCATCCGACTCATGTTCATGCAGTCCAACGGCGGCCTGCGGGAGGCCGCCCACTTCCGGGGCAAGGACGCGGTGCTCTCCGGACCCGCCGGCGGCGTCGTCGGCATGGCCCGCACATCCGCCCGGGCCGGCCACGACCGGGTCATCGGCTTCGACATGGGCGGCACCTCCACCGACGTCTCGCACTACGCGGGCGAGTTCGAGCGCGAACTCGGCGCCGAGGTCGCGGGCGCGCGGATGCGGGTGCCCATGATGAACATCCACACCGTCGCCGCCGGCGGCGGGTCCGTCCTCCACTTCGACGGCCGCCGCTACCGGGTCGGCCCCGACTCCGCCGGAGCGGTGCCCGGCCCCGCCTGCTACCGGCGGGGCGGCCCGCTGACCGTCACCGACGCCCAGGTCATGCTGGGCCGCATCAGCCCCGCGCACTTCCCCGCCGTCTTCGGGCCGGACGGCGACCAGCCGCTGGACGCCTCCGTCGTACGCGAGCGCTTCGAGGAACTCGCCGACGAGGTCGCCCGCACCACCGGCACCCGGCGCACCGCCGCCGAGACCGCGGCGGGCTTCCTGGAGATCGCCGTCCTCGCCATGGCCGGAGCCGTCAAGAAGATCTCCGTGCAGCGCGGCCACGACATCACCCGCTACGCCCTCACCGGCTTCGGCGGCGCCGGCGGACAGGCCGTCTGCGCCGTCGCCGACGCCCTCGGCATCGACACCGTCCTCGTCCCCCCGCTGGCCGGGGTGCTCTCCGCGTACGGAATCGGCCTCGCCGACGCCACCGCCATGCGCGAGCAGTCCGTCGAAGCCGTCCTGGACCCCGCCACCGAGGAACGCCTGCGCCGGCTCTGCGACGAACTCGCCGCCCGCACGCGCGCCGACCTGCGCGCCGACGGCATCCCCGACGACGCCGTCGCCACCCGCGCCCGCGTCCTGCTGCGCTACGAAGGCACCGACGCGAGCCTGCCCGTCCCCCTGGACACCGCCGCCGCCATGACCGCGGCGTTCACCCGCGAGCACCGCGCCCGCTACGGCTTCACCGCCGACCGGCCCCTCGTCGTCGAGACGGCCTCCGTCGAGGCCACCGGAACGGCCGGCGGCCACGCCGAGATCCGGCCCCCCGAACGCGCGACCGGCGCCCCCACCACACCGCACCCGTACGCCACCACCCGGATGTTCGCGGACGGCCGGTGGCAGGACGCCCCGCTCCACCGCAGGACGGACCTGCGCGCCACCGACACCGTCACCGGCCCCGCGATCGTCGCCGAGGCCGACGCGACGACCGTCGTGGACCCCGGCTGGCAGGCCGAACTCGCCCCCACCGGGCACATCGTCCTCACCCGCGCCCGCCCCCGCCCCGCCCGCCAGGCCGTCGGCACCCGCGTCGACCCCGTCATGCTGGAGGTCTTCAACAACCTCTTCATGTCCATCGCCGAGCAGATGGGCGTCACCCTGGAGAACACCGCCCGCTCCGTCAACATCAAGGAGCGCCTCGACTTCTCCTGCGCCCTGTTCGACGCACGCGGCAACCTCATCGCCAACGCGCCGCACATCCCGGTCCACCTCGGCTCCATGGGCGAGTCCATCAAGGAGGTCCTGCACCGCAACGCCGGCACCATGCGCCCCGGCGACGTCTACGCCATCAACGACCCGTACCACGGCGGCACCCACCTGCCCGACGTCACCGTCGTCACCCCGGTGTTCGACGAGGACGGCGGCGAACCGGTGCTGAGGTTCCTCGTCGCCTCGCGCGGCCACCACGCCGAGATCGGCGGCATCACCCCCGGCTCCATGCCCGCCTTCAGCCGCACCGTCCACGAGGAGGGCGTCCTCTTCGACAACTGGCTCCTGGTCAGGGACGGAACCCTGCGCGAGGACGAGACCCGCGCCCTGCTCACCACCGCCCCGTACCCCTCCCGCGACCCCGACACCAACCTCGCCGACCTCCGCGCCCAGATCGCCGCCAACGAGAAGGGCATCGCCGAACTGCGCGCCATGACCGACCAGTTCGGCAGCGAGGCGGTGGACGCCTACATGGGCCACGTGCAGGACAACGCCGAGGAATCGGTGCGACGCATCATCGCCGGACTGGACGACGGCCACTACCGGTACGAGACGGACAACGGCGCCGTGATCGAGGTGACCCTCACGGTGGACCGCGAGGCCCGCAGCGCCGTCATCGACTTCACCGGCACCTCGCCCCAGCAGCCGGGCAACTTCAACGCCCCCAAGTCCGTGGTCATGGCCGCGGTGCTCTACGTCTTCCGCACCCTGGTCGCCGACGACATCCCGCTCAACAGCGGCTGCCTGAATCCGCTGGAGATCAGAATTCCGGAGGGCTCCATGCTGGCGCCCGTGCCGCCCGCCGCCACCGTCGCCGGCAACGTCGAGACCTCCCAGGCCGTCACCGGCGCCCTGTACGCGGCCCTCGGCGTCCAGGCCGAGGGCTCCGGCACGATGAACAACCTCACCTTCGGCAACGACCGGGTCCAGTACTACGAGACCGTGGCCAGCGGCTCCGGGGCCGGCGAGGACTTCGACGGCACCGACGCGGTCCAGACCCACATGACCAACTCCCGCCTCACCGACCCCGAGATCCTGGAGTGGCGCTACCCCGTCCTGCTGGAGAGCTTCGGCATCCGCGCGGACAGCGGGGGAGCGGGCCGGCACCGGGGCGGCCACGGGGTCGAGCGCCGCATCCGCTTCCTGGAACCGGTCACCCTGGCCCTGCTCACCGGACACCGCCGGGTGCCCCCGTACGGCATGGCGGGCGGCTCACCGGGCGCCCTCGGCAGCCAGCACATCGAACACGCGGACGGCAGCCGTACGGAGCTGGCCGGCTGCGACAGCGCGGACGCCGGCGCCGGCGACGTCCTCGTGCTGCGCACCCCGGGCGGCGGCGGATACGGCACACCGGACGGGGCGGCGCGGCACGGCTGACCGGCGGCGCACGACCCGGCGGCGCACGG
>NZ_JAKRGC010000432.1 GCF_022347745.1 Streptomyces sp. OfavH-34-F | reverse complement strand
GCCGGAGGTGTGGACGGGCTCCGGCTCGGCGGCCGGGGCGGTGGCGGAGGCGCCCGCCGGGGCGGTGGCGGAGGGGCCGGCCGGGGCGGCGGCCGGGGTGGTCCGGTTCTGCGCGCGGGTGATGATCTCCTGCGGGAGCATCATCAGCGCGCCGGTGCCGCCGCGCGCGGAGGGCCGGAACGAGACGGTCAGCCCGTGCTTGCGGGCCAGCCGGCCGACGACGGCGAGCCCGAGCCGGGTGCCGGTCAGGCCGGTGAGGTCGTTGTCGGCGGCGGAGACCGCGCGCTCGGCCCGGCGCAGCTGCACGTCGCTCATGACCAGTCCGCTGTCCTCGACCGTGATGACGATCCCGGCCGGGACCTCCTCCACGTACACGTGGACCTCGGCGGTGGGCGGCGAGAAGGTGGCAGCGTTGTCGAGCAGTTCGGCGAGCGCGTGCATGACGCCCTCGGCGGCGTGCCCGGCGACGGCGACGTCGCTGGTGGAATGGAGCCGGACGCGCTGGTAGCCGCTGATCCGGCCCATCGCGCCGCGCAGCACGGACTCCATGACGATGGGCCTGGCCCAGCGGCGGCCGGAACGGGCGCCGGTGAGCACGGCGATGGAGTCGGCGAGCCGGCCGGCCTGGGCGGTGCGGTGGTCCAGGTGGAGGAGGTCGGTGAGGACGTCCTCCGAGGTGTGCCGGTGCTCCATCTCGCGCAGGTCGGCGAGCATGCTGGTGGCCAGGGCCTGCATCCGGCCGGCCGCGTTGGCGCAGGCGGTGAGGGCGGCGGAGCGCTCGGTCTCGGCGCGCGAGACGCGGGCCCGGAGCTTCGCGGTCTCGGCGGTGAGGCGGGTGCGGAGTTCGGCGCTCTCGGCGGTGAGACGGGCGGCCTCGGTGGCGGCCTCGTCCCTGACCCGGGCCGCCTCCGCCGCCGCGGCGGCCCTGACCCGGGCGGTCTCCGCGGTGAACCGCTGGGCCTCGGCGGCGGACGCGGAGACCAGGCGGGAGACCTCCGCGGTGAACCGCCCGTTCTCGGCGGCGTGGGCCTCGCGGAGCCTGCGGATCACGACGCGGGCGTGGACGGCGGTGGCGACGGCGGCGGCGAGCAGCACGGCGGCGGCGCCGGAACCCCAGGCCACCGCGGTCCTGGCCGAGGGGGGAGCGGCGAGGGCCGCCCACGCGCACAGGGGTGCGGAGAGGGCCACCGTGACCAGAAGGGCCAGTGCGGTCGGCCGGGTTGTGGGACGCAAAGCGGAGTCCTTGAGGGCGGACGGTGGCGGACGGGGCGGTTCGGACGTGCGTGGCACCTGGGGCAGGGGCGACAACTGGAACAGGTGATTCCCAGATAAGTCCCCGTCACTATATGAGAATTGACGATCTCTTTGGGAAGAACTTGTGGTGATCCGCGTTCTGTTTGTGTTTTCAACTTGTCAATTTCCGGCTCAACAATGTCGCGTTCGCCCCGTGCGGTGATCTTCGGCGGCATCCTTGGCCCATGGCATCCGGTACCGCAGCGCACGGCAGCACCACGCCCTCCGCCCCCGCCGCCCTGGTCCGCGACCTGCGGGCGGCGGTACGCGGCGAGGTCGCCTTCGACGCCACCGCCAGGGCGCTGACCACGATGGACGCGTCCAACTACCGCCGGGTGCCGCTCGGTGTGGTCGCCCCGCGCGACGCCGCCGACATCGCCGCCGCGCTCGCCGTGTGCCGCGACCACGGCGTGCCGGTCGTCGCGCGCGGCGGCGGCACCTCGATCGCCGGCCAGGCCACCGGCACCGGAGTCGTCCTCGACCTCACCCGCCACCTGCGCTCCGTCCTCGCGCTCGACCCGGGCACGCGGACGGCGGTCGTGCAGCCGGGGCTCGTCCTGGACGACCTGCGGGCCGCCGCCGCCCCGCACGGCCTCACCTTCGGCCCCGACCCCTCCACCCACAGCCGCTGCACGCTCGGCGGCATGATCGGCAACAACTCCTGCGGCGCGCACTCCGTCGCCTGGGGCACCACCGCCGACAACGTCCACGCCCTCACCGTCGCCCGCTACGGCGGCGACACCCTGCGCCTGGAGCCCGGCGGCTGGGGCCCGCCCGGCGTCCGCGAGCTGATCACCTCCCACCTCGCCCCGCTGCGCACCGGCTTCCCCGACCTCCCGCGCCGCATCTCCGGCTACGCGCTGGACGCCCTGCTGCCCGAGAACGGACCGGACCCCGTGCGCGCGTTCTGCGGCAGCGAGGGCACCCTCGGCATCGTCACCGAGGCCACGGTCCGGCTGGTCGAGGCGCCGACCGCCCGCGCCCTCGCCGTCCTCGGCTACGCCGACGAGTCCGCCGCCGCCGAGGCCGCCCCCGCCGCCGAGGCGGCCCCCGCCCCCGATCAGTCGATAGAGTCCGAGGCCGCCGAAGCCCAGGAGCCGGGCGACGACACGCCCCCCGCACCCGGGTACGACGACGCGGAGCGCGAGGCCGTACTGCGGGTCATGCGGGAGCGCCGCGACATCCGCAACGGCTTCCGCAGCGACCCCATCCCGCACGAGGTGCTGCTCCGCGTTCTGGAGGCCGCGCACACGGCACCCAGCGTCGGGCACTCGCAGCCGTGGGACTTCGTGGTCATCCGCTCCGCCGAGACGCGCCGCACGATGCACGAACTGGCCCAGCAGCAGCGTGAGGCGTACGCCAAGTCGCTGCCGAAGGCGCGGGCCAAGCAGTTCAAGGAACTGAAGATCGAGGCGATCCTCGACACGCCGGTCAACATCGTGGTGACGGCCGACCCGACGCGGGGCGGCCGCCACACGCTCGGCCGGCACACCCAGCCGCAGATGGCCCCCTACTCCTCGGCGCTGGCCGTGGAGAACCTGTGGCTGGCCGCCCGCGCGGAGGGCCTCGGCGTGGGCTGGGTCAGCTTCTTCGACGAGCGCGAGATGGTGCGCGCGCTGGGCCTGCCCGAGCACCTGGAGATCGTGGCGTACCTGTGCGTCGGGTACGTGGACGAGTTCCCGGAGGAGCCCGAGCTGATGCAGGCGGGCTGGTCGAAGCGCCGCCCGCTGTCCTGGGTCGTCCACGAGGAGACGTACGGCCGCCGCGCCCTGCCCGGCGAGGCACCGCACGACCTGCTCCAGGAGACGATCTCCAACATCCGCCCGCTGGACGCGAAGGCGCTCGGCGAGGCGTGGGAGCGCCAGAAGCGGATGACGAAGCCGGCCGGTGCGCTGGGCATGCTGGAGATCATCTCGGCGCAGCTGTCCGGCCTCTCCCGGATGTGCCCGCCGCCCATCCCGGAGCCCGCCGCCGTCGCGGTCTTCGCGGGCGACCACGGGGTGCACGCCCAGGGCGTCACCGCCTGGCCCCAGGAGGTCACGGGCCAGATGATCGCCAACATGCTCGGCGGCGGCGCGGTCTGCAACGCCTTCGCCTCCCAGGTCGGCGCCGAGGTCTGCGTGGTCGACGTCGGCGCGGTCGCGGACCTCCCCGCGACGCCGGGCCTGCTGCCCCGGAAGGTACGGGCGGGCACCGGCGACTTCACGACCGGTCCCGCTCTCACCCGCGAAGAGGTCCACGCCGCCATCGAGGTCGGCATCGAGACCGCCCGCGACCTGGTGGCGGCCGGCAACAAGGGCCTCCTCACGGGCGAGATGGGCATCGCCAACACGACCGCTTCGGCCGCCCTCATCTGCGTGTACACGGGGATGGACCCGGCCGAGGTGACGGGCCGGGGCACCGGCATCAACGACGAGATGCACGCCCGCAAGATCGACGTGGTGCGCCGGGCCCTCGAACTCCACCAGCCCGACCCGGCCGACCCGATCGGTGTCCTGGCGGCCGTGGGCGGCCTGGAACACGCGGCGATGGCCGGCTTCCTGCTCGGCGGGGCCTCGCTCCGCACACCGGTGATCCTGGACGGAGTGAGCGCGGGGGCCGCCGCCCTGGTGGCCCGCGCCATCGCCCCCGAGGCCCTCGCCGCCTGCATCGCCGGCCACCGCAGCGCCGAGCCCGGCCACGTCGCCGCGCTCAACAAGCTGGGCCTGCGCCCGCTGGTCGACCTGGACCTCCGCCTCGGCGAGGGAACGGGCGCACTGCTGGCGCTCCCGATCGTCCAGAGCGCCGCGCGCGCGATGCACGAGGTGGCCACCTTCGACTCGGCAGGCGTGACGGAGAAGTAGCCCGACGCCGGCCCCCCCGCCGGCGTACGAGGCGCGGGGCCGGGGCGACGCCCCGGCCCGGGAAGGGGCAGGGAAGGGACACGGC
>NZ_JAKRGC010000431.1 GCF_022347745.1 Streptomyces sp. OfavH-34-F | reverse complement strand
CCGACATGCCCTGTGCCGCGTGCGGGTCGGCTGCGGCCGGGGGCGTCGCGGCGGGGGGCGCGTCCTCGGGGTGCGCCTGCGGAGCGTCGGCCGGCACGGGAGGTGCGGACGGAACGGACGAGGCGCCCTCGGCCCCGGTGCCCTCGTTGCCCTCGTTCTCTGTGCTCACAGCTCTTTACTCCTCGGTTCCACATCAGTCGTTCGGCAAGAGATCCGCTGTGTACGTGTGTATGGGGGACAGCTTTTCCCACCGCACGTCAGGCCACTGTAAGCAGGAGCTGTGCATCCGCGCACGGCCCTTACACCGGACAAATCGGCCCGGCGGCGCAAGGTGTCCCGGCCCTCTTCCCGACGGTGACACCATGGCTCGGTGACCCAAGCACGGCAGCAGCACCCCATGCAGCATCCCATTCAGGTCATCGCCCACCGCGGCGCGTCCGACGACGCCCCCGAGCACACGCTCGCCGCGTACCGCAAGGCGATCGAGGACGGCGCCGACGCCCTGGAGTGCGACGTACGCCTGACGGCCGACGGCCACCTCGTCTGCGTGCACGACCGCAGGGTGAACCGTACGTCCAACGGGCGCGGCGCCGTCTCCGCGCTGGAACTGAGCGCCCTCGCCGCCCTCGACTTCGGCTCGTGGAAGGACCGCGACGAGTCCGAGGCCCCGGACTGGGATCCGGTGCCGGGCGAGCTGACCTCCGTACTCACTCTCGAACGGCTGCTCGAACTGCTCGTCGAGACGCGCGCCGCCGGGCGGCCCCTCCAGCTCGCCGTCGAGACCAAGCACCCCACGCGCTGGGCAGGACAGGTCGAGGATCGACTGCTGGACCTGCTGAAACGCTTCGAGCTCGACGCGCCCCCGCCGCCCGGTACCCCGTCCCCGGTACGCGTCATGAGCTTCTCGGCCCGCTCGCTGCACCGCGTCCGGGACGCCGTGCCCCATCTGCCCACCGTGTACCTGATGCAGTTCGTCTCCCCCCGGCTGCGCGACGGGCGGCTGCCCGCGGGCGCACGGGTCGCCGGCCCCAGCATGCGGATCGTGCGCAGCCATCCCGGCTACATCGAGCGGCTGCACCGCGCCGGGCACCGGGCCCACGTGTGGACGGTCAACGAACCGGAGGACGTCGAGCTGTGCGTACGGCTCGGCGTGGAGGCCATCATCACCAACCGCCCCAAGCAGGTCCTGGCCCAGCTAGGCCGTTCGTAATACCTACGCATCTGCACATGGAGAGATCAACTACAGGGAGTACACCGGCGCACTCGGAGTGTGCCCAATCGTGTCGAGTGCGTCACTGACCGACCATTGGCCGGTTTCCGGCACAGCCCTGGAGGGCATCCACACCGTGGCGTGGGGGCAAAGGAGGTCTCGGGGGTGGCGTTGGTGGTGGCACAGGAAGTGCCCACGTCGTCGAGCATGGCCGTTCCCCATGGCCCTGCGGGCGTGGGCCGGGCAAGGCAGCGGATGCGCGAACAGTTGCGCAGCCACGGGGTGTCGGACGCGGTTGTCGACGACGCGGTACTGATTCTTTCCGAACTGCTCAGCAACGCCTGCCGGCACGGCAGGCCGCTGGGCCGGCAGACGGAGTTGGGGGACGGCGACGTGCGCGCCGCCTGGCGCGTCGACCGGACGGGCGGACTGACGGTCGAGGTGACGGACGGAGGCGGCCCGACCAGGCCGGTTCCCGCTACGCCGTCGGTGACCGCGCGCGGCGGACGGGGGCTCAACATCATCAGCGCCCTGGCCCGCGAGTGGGGCGTACGCGACGACGTCTCGGGCGAGGTCACGGTCTGGGTGCTGGTCGACGGGGCGTACGAGGCCTCCGGCCGCTCCGGCGAACGGCCGGGCGGGCGCGGCAGCGGGCGGAGCGCCGGGACGACCGGTCTGCCGAACGCCCACAAGCGGAAGGCGACGGTCGCGCCGGGGCTCGATACAGCGGGACTCGACACGGCGGGGCTCGGCATGCCGGGTCTCGAAGGTCTCGATCTCACCGGCGTGTTCGACGACGCCTTCGACGATGTGGGCTGAGAGCGCGGGCTGACAGGGGCCCCGATGCGTCACGTCCGGAACAGGCGCCGCACCGCACGCACCGGGCCCAGGACCGAGCGGTCGTGCGGGCTGTTGTGCCCCGGTGGGCGGCGGGACGGCTAGGGTCTGTGCGACAGATCGTCGCGGCCCACGAAGATCCGCCGGAAGCACCCGGGGCTCGCGGGCCGGACCGCACCGTCGCAATCGGGAGTAAGCCCACCATGGCGAAGAAGCGCCCTCAGTCCAAGGCCGGGAAGCAGCAGCTCAAGGACGGCGAGATCCCGGTCGTCGGGGCTCGTGAACCCTGCCCGTGCGGTTCGGGCCGCCGCTACAAGGCGTGTCACGGCCGCGCCGCGGCGCAGGCCGTGACCGAGCTGGTGCAGCGTCCGTTCGAGGGCCTGGCCGGGGAGTGCGACTGGGTCGCGCTGCGCGAGCTGGTGCCCGCGGCCACGGTGGAGCTGACCCTCAAGGACGGTCTGCCCGAGGGCGTGCCGTCGGTGACGCTGGCGACGGTCCTCCCGATGGCGTGGCCCGCGCTGCGCCGTGAGGACGGCTCCGTCCTGCTCGCGCTCCAGAACGACACCTCGTCCGGCGACCTCAGCCGGGACCTCGCGGACACCCTGCGGCGCGCGCTGGAGGCCGAGCCGGGTTCGCCCGTGGCCGCCCGCCGCGTACCGGCCGACGGGCCCCGGCTGCAGGATCTGCTCGACGGCGACGCGCCGTTCGAGCCGGTCGTGCACTCCGGCTTCGAGTTCTGGGTGCCGGATGCGGAGAACGCCACGGCCGAGGTGTCCGCCTCGCTGGAACGCGCGAACGAGGCGGCGATCCCGACCGCCCTGCTGTCCGGGGTGGACGCCGCCTACTGGTGCGAGACGCCGGAGAAGAACCACCTGCGCTGGGTCATGCCGCACGCCGAGGAGCAGCTCCTCGACGCGCTGGCCCGGCTGCACGCGGCGGGTGAGTCGTCGCTCGGCGAGGGCACCCGGCTGGTCGGGTCGTTCCGTGCGCACGGCTTGATGGTTCCGGTGTGGGACCTGCCGAGCGCGATGAGTGCCGAGGACTGTGAGAAGCCCGCCGCCGCGTTCGCTGAGCGGCTCGCGACGGCGCTCGCGTCGGACGCGCCGCTCAACGCCGAGGAGCGCAGGGCGCGGGGCGGCCTCACCAACCGCCAGGTGACGCTCAGCTGACCGTGGCGCCTCCACGGTCCGGACGGTGACTCCCGTCACAACTGCCCGTACTGGCAGGTAAATCGCTGTCCTAATACGCGAGATCGAATTTGCGAACGGCAGATCTCTTGTTACCGTTCTAGAAGCCCGGTCGCTGGTGCATCCCCCGTCGCCAGCGACCGGGCATCCTCATTTCCGGGTACGCCTCGGGTACGCCGCGCGCCGCGCGCTCCGGGTCGCGCCGACCCCCGCACGAGCCCCCGCGCAGGCGGCCCCGCAGACCTGCCCCGGCTCCCCCACCCCTCCGCCGCGCTCGGTGGTCCCCCGTCAGACGCGCCTCCCCGCACGGGGGTTGAACCGCCGCCGGACCGGGAACGGGGCCGGCCGCGCAGCCATCGGAAAGCCCGGAGTCGCCCGGTTTTGCGACGCGCCGAATTCGTGCTCGTGCGGCACCGCGGAACAAACGGATCAGGTGCTCGCAGTGCCGCGTTTACGCGGAAATCGTGAAGAGGGGCGGAAGGGGACGGGGAAGAACGTAAGGGTTTCACCGGGCACCGAGATCGGACGGGGAAGCGCCAGAACTCCGTAATGAATGGAACCCGAAAGAACAAGAACGCATCAGAATCTGGCCAACCACGCCACCAAACGTTCAGTACGCGAGTCTGCTGCCGCCGTCCGGGGTGCTCGCGCTGGCCTCGACCAGTACGTCCAGCACGGCCCCCACATCGGGGAGCCAGGGCGCCGTGCCCGGGGTGACGGCGCGCTTGGGGCGCGCACCCGTAACGTGCTCCGGCGCACGCTCCCAGCACACCTGCCCCGTACCGATCTCCGACGGCGGGAGCACGATGTAGCCGCCCTCGCCGTGGAACCGGAGCGAACTGGGCACCCAGTCCTGGGCGTACAACAGCTCACCGAGCCGTTCCAGCGTGTACGGGGCGACCAGCAGCGCCCACCGGGTGGGCGTCGCCACCACGGGCCCCGGCCGCAGGCCCGCGCGGTCGAGCGCAGCCAGGGCGCGGGCCCCGGCCGCCGCCGG
>NZ_JAKRGC010000430.1 GCF_022347745.1 Streptomyces sp. OfavH-34-F | reverse complement strand
GCCGCCCCCGTGAACCCCGCGCCCGTCCCGTCCCCGGTACCCGTAAAGCCCGCCCCACGTTCCCGTAAACCCCGCCCCGCGCCCACCCACCGGGGGCGGCCGGACACAGGAGAGGTGCCATGAGCAAGCAGACGATTCTGGGACGCGTCACGCAGTTGGCGAAGGCCAACATCAACGCGCTGCTCGACCAGGCGGAGGACCCGCAGAAGATGCTGGACCAGCTCATCCGCGACTACACGGCCAACATCGCCGAGGCCGAGCAGGCGGTGGCCGCCACCATCGGCAATCTGCGGTTGCTGGAGCAGGACCACCGGGAGGACGTCGAGGCGGCGCGGGAGTGGGGCGGAAAGGCGCTGGCCGCCAGCCGCAAGGCGGACGAGCTGCGGGCGGGCGGTTCGGGGCCGGAGGCGGACCGGTTCGACAACCTGGCGAAGGTCGCGCTCGGCCGGCAGCTCCAGTCCGAGAAGGAGGCCGCGACCGCCGAGCCGGTCATCGCCGCGCAGACCGAGGTGGTGGACAAGCTCAAGGCGGGCCTGGACCGGATGAAGGCGAAGCTGGCGGAGCTGAAGGCGAAGCGGGACGAGCTGGTGGCCCGGGCCAGGTCGGCGGAGGCGCAGAACCGGATGATGGACGCCGTCGGCAGCGTCGACGTGCTGGACCCGACGAGCGAACTGAGCCGGTTCGAGGACAAGGTGCGCCGGGAGGAGGCGCGGGCCGTGGGCAAGCAGGAGCTGGCCGCCTCCTCGCTGGACGCGCAGTTCGAGCAGCTGGACGCGCTGGGCGACAGCGCCGAGGTGGAGGCCCGCCTCGCCGCGCTGAAGACCACGAAGTGACGCGGGCGCGGCGGGCGGGCCGGGCTCAGAACATGCTGAGCAGTTCCTCCACCGAGCGTTCGGCGGGCGGCCGGCCGTCCGGCAGCGGCAGCTCGAACCAGACGGTCTTGCCGCGCGGGGTCCGCCGCGCGCCCCACGCCGCGCTGAGCAGTCCGACGAGCTGGAGGCCCCGGCCACCCTCGTCCGTGTCGCGGGCGCGGCGGCGGCGGGGCTGGACGAGGCCGGCGTCCCAGACCTCGCAGACCAGGGTGCGGTCGCGCAGCAGCCGGAGCCTGATCTCGCCCTCGCCGTAGCGCAGGGCGTTGGTGACCAGCTCGCTGACCAGGAGTTCGGTGGTGTCCACCAGGTCCTCCAGGCCCCAGGAGGTCAGCTGGTCGCGGGCCAGTTCGCGGGCGCGGCCGACCGAGCGGAGTTCGCGGGGCAGCCGCCAGTCGCCGACGGCCTCGGCGGGCAGGCCCTGGATGCGGGCCATGAGCAGGGCGATGTCGTCCTCGCCGTGCCGGGTGTGCAGCGAGCCGAGGACCCGGTCGCAGACGTCCTCCAGCGGCTGTTCGGGGGCGATGAGCGCCTTGCGGAGCGCGGCGAGGCCCTCGTCCAGCGGGTGGTCGCGCGACTCGACGAGCCCGTCGGTGTAGAGGCCGAGCAGAGCGCCCTCCTTCAGCTCGACCTCGACCTCCTCGAAGGGTTCGCCGCCGACGCCGAGCGGCATGCCGGGGGGTACGTCGAGCAGTTGGGCGGCCTCGCCCGGCTCGACCACGACGGGCGGCAGATGGCCCGCGTTGGCGAAGGTGCAGCGCCGGGTGACCGGGTCGTACACCGCGTAGACACAGGTCGCGAGGTACACCTCGGAGAGGTCCGCCTCGCGGGACTTGTGCGCGGCGCGGGCGGGCCACTGGGCTCCCCCGCCGCCGGAGGAGGAGGCGGAGCCGGGGGTGCCGAGCCCGCGGGCGACCTCGTCGAGCGCGGAGAGCACTTCGGCGGGCTCCAGGTCGAGCAGGGCCAGGGTGCGCACGGCGGTGCGCAGTTCGCCCATGGCCACGGCGGCGCGCAGCCCGCGGCCCATGACGTCGCCGACGACGAGGGCGGTGCGGTGTCCGGGCAGCTCGATCACGTCGAACCAGTCGCCGCCGACCTCGTTGGCGGTGTTGCCCGGCAGGTAGCGGCAGGCGATGTCGAGCCCGGCGGCCTCCGGGTCGCCGGGGGGCAGCAGGCTGCGCTGGAGGATCAGGGCGCGTTCGTGCTCGCGGCGGTAGAGGCGGGCGTTGTCGATGCAGACGGCGGCGCGGGCGGCCAGTTCGGTGGCCAGGGTCCGGTCCCGGTCGTCGAACGGCTCGCTGCCCTTCGTACGGGAGAACCGCACGAGGCCGACCACGGTGTCGTGGGCGACCATCGGCACGGCGAGCGTGGACTGCACGAAGCCCCGGTCGTCGCCGGGCACGTCGGCCGCGCGGCCGGTGCGCAGGGCGATGGCGCAGGGCGAGCCGAAGGGGTAGCGGTGGACCGCGCCGAGCGCGGGGGGTCCGGTGGTCCCGCCCGGGGGCCCGGAGTCGGCGGCGCCGTGGGCGGGGACGGCGTCGGACACGGCGCTGGCGAAGGCGACGCGGCGCAGTTCGGCGGAGCCGCCGACCGCGTCCCGCGGCAGCGCGTTCCAGCTGCCGGGCGCCGCCTCGTCGCCGGTGAGCAGGGCCTGGTAGAGGTCGACGGAGGCCATGTCGCAGAAGACCGGCACGGCGACGTCGAGGAGTTCGCGGGCGGTGGTCTCCAGGTCCAGGGAGTTGCCGATGCGGGCGCTGGCCTCGTTGAGCAGGGCCAGGTTGCGGCGGGCGCTGGCGGCCTCGCGGGCGGCGGTGTGGCGCCGCGTCACGTCGGTGGCGAGGCCCGCGATGCCGATGGGGCGGCCCGAACCGCTGTGCACCCGGTAGAGGTTCATCGACCAGTGGCGGCGTTCGGTGTCCCCGGGGGCCGTGCCGACGAGCTGGAGGTCGGTGACGGAGTTGCCCGTCTCCAGCACCCGTTCGAGGGTGGCCGTGAGGCGGTCGGCCTCGGCGCCGGTGAGGTAGTCGGCGACGGTGCGGCCGCGGTGGTCGTCGGCCCGGCCGCCGAAGACGGTGGCGAAGCGTTCGTTGGCGCGGACGACGGTGAGGTCGGTACCGAACAACACGAAACCGAAGGGAGATTGGCCGAAAATCGCCTGCGAGGCGGCGAGATCCGTCTCGATGCGGCGCAGTGCGCGGACGTCCACGACGATGCAGACGGCCGCCCGCTCGCCGGTGGCGGTCTCACTGGGCATCACATAGATCTCGGCCAGTCCGTGCGCCCCGCCCTCGCCGGGCATCCGGAACGGGACGAGCCCCGTCCACTCCTTGCCGTCGAGCACCTCGCCCACCCTGCGGTGGCCCTCGCGGCGGACCTCGCCCGGCAGGAACGCCTCGACCGGGTCCTTGCCCAGGGCGTCCCGCGCGGCCACGCCGAAGAGACCGGCGGCCCGGCGGCTCCACTGCTCGATCAGCCCGTCCGGCCCGATCGAGAAGGAGGCGACTCTGATGTAGTCGTAGATCGAGCCAGGCGGACTGCTCTGCCACACCACGTCGCCCGCTGTCCCAGGTATTTCGCTCACGCGACCGTCCCCTCCAGCTCACACACCGGACCGGTCATGCCCGCAGTATTCAGCACTACGGCCCCGTCCGGCACGGCGTTCACGATCACAGCACGGTCTCAGTCCCTTTCAGCCAGGTTCTTCCCGACCTCCGGTGATCGCTGTGCGTCCCAACCTCACTCCTAACCAGGCAGAGCCAGCTCGAACCACACCGTCTTGCCGCTCTTTCCCCGCCGGGTGCCCCAGCGGCGAGCCGCGCGGGCCACGAGCTGCAGTCCCCGGCCGCTCTCCTCGTCGGGCCCCGGCGTACGTTCGGTGGGTGCAACCGGAAGCGGATCGGAGACTTCCACCACCAGACCGGGGAGCGCGGCGGCGCGGTCACCGGCCCGCCTCGGGTGCGTCACGCGCACGCCGACGGGCCCCGGTGTGTAGCGCATGGAGTTGGTCACCAGCTCGCTGACCAGCAGAACCGCCTCGTCGACCACGGCCGCGTCGAGACCCCACCCGCCGAGCGCGCCCCGGACCGCGTGCCGGGCGGCACGCACGGCCCCGGGGTCGGCCGGAAAGCTCCACTCGGCGCAATCGCCTTCGGTTTCGGTCACGCCGATCACTCCCAAGAGCCGGCAACGGTGATGTCCTGCTGCGGGGGGACAAAGCAGCACATACCCGAAATTCGGCACCGAATACCGCTGGTCTCGACACGCGGGGCGTACGGGTGTACGGCGGTGCGCACGTACGGGTGCCCCGGGAAGCGGGGGCGCACGCACCCGGCGCCGCGCTCCGCACCGCGGGCGCCCCGTCCGCGCCCGTGCGCCGCCGGTGCCCGCCTCCGG
>NZ_JAKRGC010000042.1 GCF_022347745.1 Streptomyces sp. OfavH-34-F | reverse complement strand
CGGGCGGCTGCTCGCCGCCGGACGGGTGGTGCTGGTGGACGACCTGCTGACGACGGGGGCCACGCTGGCCGAGGCGGCCCGGGCACTCGACGCGACGGGGCGCGGACCGGGCCCGGAACGCGGCGCGGTGGTGCGCCACGCGGCCGTGGTCGCGGCTTCCCCTCTCGCCTTCGCCGCAGCATGTCCAGTCGGGCCGCGAAATAAACCGGAACTGAATCCGAACTTGCATCGTTGCAGGTAGTGAGCGGGTCAATAGCCCGGAACGGAGGTACGCGTGAGTAGCGGGTGCCGACATCCGTCCGAGCAGGCTATGTTCGGTTGTGAGGAATGGTGAATGCCGGGCCTCGACGAATGCACCACCGTGTTTCGGGCAGGCGACCCACCAGCTCGGAAGCAGAAAAATTCGGTGGGGTGGAAACCCCGCCGGCGGGGGAGGAGGAGGTGTAAGTCACCGAGTCCGCGGCTCCGGCGAAGTCCGGAGCCAGGTGCAAAAGGGAGATGCTCCGCCGCCGAGCGGAGCGATCCGGGAACGGAGTTCTGCGTGGACATCGTCGTCAAGGGCCGCAAGACCGAGGTGCCCGAGCGGTTCCGCAAGCACGTGGCCGAGAAGCTGAAGCTGGACAAGATCCAGAAGTTCGACGGCAAGGTGATCAGCCTCGACGTGGAGGTGTCCAAGGAGCCGAACCCTCGTCAGGCAGACCGCTCCGACCGGGTGGAGATCACCCTCCGCTCGCGTGGACCGGTCATCAGGGCGGAGGCGGCCGCAGGCGACCCGTACGCAGCGCTTGACCTGGCCACCGGCAAGCTGGAGGCCCGGCTGCGCAAGCAGCACGACAAGCGCTACAGCCGCCGGGGTTCGGGGCGCATCCCCGCCGCCGAGGTCGGCGAGATGGTGCCGGACGCGGCATCCTTCAACGGTGACGGCGAGCTGATCGCCGACGAGACGGCACAGCCCGTACCCACCACCAGGATCGGCTCGCTCGAGGTACAGGGCGAGGGACCGCTGGTGATGCGCGAGAAGACGCACGTGGCGGCGCCCATGTCGCTCGACCAGGCGCTCTACGAGATGGAGCTGGTCGGTCACGACTTCTATCTGTTCGTGGACAACGAGACCAAGGAACCCAGTGTCGTCTACCGGCGGCACGCCTACGACTACGGTGTCATTCATCTGAGGACCGACCCGCTGGCCGCCGACGAGGCGGGCGGCGCGGGCGGCGCACTCGGCGGCTGACGCCCACCGCCCGGTGGTGCCCCTGGAGCGTCTGTGCGCCCCCAGGGGCACCCGTGTGTCACCAAGGGATCACCCGCGCTGACGCTCCGGCATGAAATCATGGCGGACCAAGCCAACCGGTGTTCTGTGGACTGCCGTTGGCGACAGTTCGTGAACTTCAGGCCGTGGCCTTCAGGGGGAGGAACGATGGCGGACACCTTCGGGCCCGTGCGCGATACGAGTGACCGCGAGGACGCCGCGCGCGGGCTCGGCGCGGACCGCGACGGCGGCTACCGCAAGGAGCCGATCAGGGTCCTGGTGGTGGACGACCACGCCCTCTTCCGCAGAGGCCTGGAGATCGTCCTCGCCCACGAGGAGGACATCGAGGTCGTCGGCGAGGCCGGGGACGGTGCCGAGGCCGTCGACAAGGCGGCCGACCTGCTGCCGGACATCGTGCTGATGGATGTGCGGATGCCCCGGCGCGGCGGCATCGAGGCGTGTACGTCCATCAAGGAGGTCGCCCCCAGCGCGAAGATCATCATGCTGACGATCAGCGACGAGGAGGCCGACCTCTACGACGCCATCAAGGCCGGTGCCACGGGCTATCTCCTCAAGGAGATCTCCACCGACGAGGTGTCCACCGCGATTCGCGCGGTCGCGGACGGGCAGTCCCAGATCAGCCCTTCCATGGCGTCCAAACTCCTCACCGAGTTCAAGTCGATGATCCAGCGGACCGACGAGCGCCGGCTGGTGCCGGCCCCCCGTCTCACCGAACGCGAACTGGAAGTCCTCAAGCTCGTCGCCACCGGCATGAACAATCGCGATATCGCGAAGGAACTGTTCATTTCCGAGAACACGGTGAAGAACCACGTCCGCAACATTCTGGAGAAGCTCCAGCTGCACTCCCGCATGGAAGCGGTCGTCTATGCCATGCGGGAGAAGATCCTGGAGATCCGCTGACCGGCGCGGGGAGCGGCAAGCCGTACGCGGTCAGGCCAGCAGACGGCCTATTTCCGCCGTGAGCGGCCCGCGCAGTTCGGGTGCCTCCACCCGTTCGAGCCGGACGTCCGAGCAGCCGACCCAGGAAGCCGCCTCGACCAGGGCCTGAGCCATCGGCTCCACGGCCTTGGCGCCCGCCAGGGACACCTGCCGGGCGACCAGTGTCGTCCCCTCACGGGCCGGGTCCACCCGCCCCTGGAGCTTCCCCCCGGCCAGCAGCGGCATCGCGAAGTAGCCGTGAATCCGCTTCTGCTTGGGCACATACGCTTCGAGGCGGTGGGTGAAGCCGAAGATCCGCTCGGTGCGCGCCCGCTCCCAGACCAGCGAGTCGAACGGCGAGAGCAGCGTCGTACGGTGCCGTCCGCGCGGTTCGGAGGCCAGCGCGGCCGGGTCCGCCCAGGCCGGCTTGGCCCAGCCCCGCACCGTCACCGGCACCAGCCCGGAGTCCGCCACCACGGCGTCGAACTGCTCGCCCTTGAGCCGGTGGTAGTCCGCGATGTCCGACCGGGTGCCCACACCCAGCGACTGTCCGGCGAGCCGGACCAGGCGGCGCAGGCACTCCGCGTCGTCCAGGTCGTCGTGGAACACGGCCGGCGGCAGGGCGCGCTCCGCGAGGTCGTAGACCCGCTTCCAGCCGCGCCGCTCGGTGCACACGACCTCGCCGTACATCAGGGCCCGCTCGACGGCGACCTTGGAGGCCGACCAGTCCCACCACTCCCCGCCGTTCTTCGCGCCGCCCAGCTCCGTCGCCGTCAGCGGGCCCTCGGCGGTCAGCTGCTTGACGACCGTGTCGTACGCGCCGTCCGGCAGGTCGTGCGACCACTGCGGCCTGGACCGGTAGGCGCGGCGGCGGAACGCGAAGTGCGGCCACTCCTCGACGGGCAGGATGCACGCCGCGTGCGACCAGTACTCGAAGGCGCGGCCGCCCGACCAGTACGCCTCCTCGACCGTGCGCCGGCCGATCGCGCCCAGGCGCGCGTACGGGATCAGCTCGTGCGAACGGGCCAGCACCGAGATCGTGTCCAGCTGTACGGCGCCGAGGTGCCGCAGGACGCCCGGCACCCCCGCCCGGCGGTCCGGCGCCCCGAGGAAGCCCTGGGCGCGCAGCGCGATCCTGCGGGCCTGGTCGGCGGAGAGTTCGACTGCGGGTGGCTGCACAGACGTCATGCTCCGCACTCTAGGCGGCGGCACTGACAGCGCGGGCCGGTCTTCCGGAGGCGGGAGGACCACCCCTGGACGTCAGGGGGTGGTCCGGGCCGCCGCCGGCACGTACGCCTCGGTGCCCGGCAAGCCCAGGTCGGAGGGGAGCAGCGCCCCCGTCCAGGTGTCGCGGCGCACGCCCTTGTTCAGCAGGCCCGAGCGCTGCACGCCCTCCATGCGGAAGCCCGCCCGCAGGGCGACGGCGCGCGAGGGCACGTTGCCGACCTCGGCGCGCCACTCCAGCCGGTCGCAGCCGAGGGAGGCGAAGGCCCAGCGGGCGGCGCCCAGGACGGCCTCGGTCATGTAGCCGCGGCCGCGCTGCTCCTTCGCCGTCCAGAAGCCGATCTCGTAGGTGCCCGCGTGCGTACGGCGGTTGACGCCGAGCGCGCCGGTCAGGGTGCCGTCCTCGCGGAGCACCGCGAAGTTGTACATGGAGCCGTCCCGCCAGCCCTCGGGGCTCATCCGCTCCGTGAAGAACTCCGCGTCGGAGCGCGCATACGGCGACGGGACGACGGTCCAGCGCTGGATGTCCGGGTCCTGACAGGCCTGGTACACCGCTTCGGTGTCCTGCGGGCCGAAGGGGCGCAGCCGCAGGCGGTCGGTGGTGAGAGTGGTCGCTTCCATGAAGGGATTCTGCTCAGCGGGCGGAAGCGGAGCGAGTGCTTTTCGTGCTTCCCCGGCACCTTCGGCGCCCTTCGTCCGTTGACTCGGAAGGGCGCCGCGGGGACAACGCGGTGGCAGCCCTCCCGGCGCGGCGGGGTCCTCGCTTACGATGACCGTTGCGGTGGGGCCCACCTGCCGTGCCCGTGCCCGAGTCCATCACACGACCCCGTGCCCAGGCCCGACCGGCAAGGAGACCAGCCTCAGTGTCCGTCTTCAACAAGCTCATGCGTGCAGGCGAAGGCAAGATCCTGCGCAAACTGCACCGCATCGCGGACCAGGTCAGCTCCATCGAAGAGGACTTCGTCAACCTCTCCGACGCCGAGCTGCGGGCGCTCACCGACGAGTACAAGGAACGGTACGCGGACGGCGAGAGCCTGGACGACCTGCTCCCCGAGGCCTTCGCGACCGTACGCGAGGCGGCCAAGCGCGTCCTCGGCCAGCGTCACTACGACGTCCAGATCATGGGCGGCGCCGCGCTGCACCTCGGCTATGTGGCGGAGATGAAGACCGGTGAGGGCAAGACCCTCGTCGGCACGCTGCCCGCGTACCTGAACGCCCTGTCCGGCGACGGCGTGCACCTGATCACGGTGAACGACTACCTCGCCTCGCGTGACTCCGAGCTGATGGGCCGGGTCCACAAGTTCCTCGGCCTGACCGTCGGCTGCATCGTCGCGAACATGACGCCCGCGGAGCGCCGCGAGCAGTACGCGTGCGACATCACCTACGGCACGAACAACGAGTTCGGCTTCGACTACCTCCGCGACAACATGGCGTGGTCGAAGGAGGAGCTGGTCCAGCGCGGTCACAACTTCGCCATCGTGGACGAGGTCGACTCGATCCTCGTCGACGAGGCCCGTACCCCGCTGATCATCTCCGGCCCGGCCGACCAGGCCACCAAGTGGTACGGCGACTTCGCCAAGCTGGTCACGCGCCTCACCAAGGGCGAGGCCGGCAACCCGCTCAAGGGCATCGAGGAGACCGGCGACTACGAGGTCGACGAGAAGAAGCGGACCGTCGGCATCCACGAGTCCGGTGTCTCCAAGGTCGAGGACTGGCTCGGCATCGACAACCTCTACGAGTCGGTGAACACCCCGCTCGTCGGGTACCTCAACAACGCCATCAAGGCCAAGGAACTCTTCAAGAAGGACAAGGACTACGTCGTCATCGACGGCGAAGTCATGATCGTCGACGAGCACACCGGCCGTATCCTCGCCGGCCGCCGCTACAACGAGGGCATGCACCAGGCGATCGAGGCGAAGGAAGGGGTGGACATCAAGGACGAGAACCAGACGCTCGCCACGATCACCCTGCAGAACTTCTTCCGCCTCTACGGCAAGCTCTCCGGCATGACCGGTACGGCGATGACCGAGGCCGCCGAGTTCCACCAGATCTACAAGCTGGGCGTCGTGCCGATCCCGACGAACCGGCCGATGCAGCGCGTCGACCAGTCGGACCTCATCTACCGCACCGAGGTCGCCAAGTTCGCCGCCGTCGTCGACGACATCGCCGAGAAGCACGAGAAGGGCCAGCCGATCCTGGTCGGCACGACCTCCGTCGAGAAGTCCGAGTACCTCTCGCAGCAGCTCTCCAAGCGCGGCGTGCAGCACGAGGTCCTCAACGCCAAGCAGCACGACCGGGAGGCGACGATCGTCGCCCAGGCCGGCCGCAAGGGCGCGGTGACCGTCGCGACGAACATGGCCGGACGAGGCACCGACATCAAGCTCGGCGGCAACCCGGACGACCTCGCCGAGGCGGAGCTGCGCCAGCGCGGTCTCGACCCCGTCGAGCACGTCGAGGAGTGGGCGGCAGCCCTCCCCGCCGCGCTGGAGAAGGCCGAGGCGGCCGTGCGCGCGGAGTTCGAGGAGGTCAAGGCGCTCGGCGGGCTGTACGTGCTGGGCACCGAGCGGCACGAGTCGCGCCGCATCGACAACCAGCTGCGCGGTCGTTCCGGCCGTCAGGGCGACCCGGGCGAGTCCCGCTTCTACCTCTCCCTCGGCGACGACCTGATGCGGCTGTTCAAGGCGCAGATGGTCGAGCGCGTCATGTCGATGGCCAACGTGCCCGACGACGTGCCGATCGAGAACAAGATGGTGACGCGTGCGATCGCCTCGGCGCAGTCGCAGGTCGAGCAGCAGAACTTCGAGACGCGCAAGAACGTCCTGAAGTACGACGAGGTGCTGAACCGGCAGCGCGAGGTCATCTACGGCGAGCGGCGCCGGGTCCTGGAGGGCGAGGACCTCCAGGAGCAGATCCGCCACTTCATGGACGACACGATCGACGACTACATCCGCCAGGAGACGGCGGAGGGCTTCGCCGAGGAGTGGGACCTCGACCGGCTGTGGGGCGCGTTCAAGCAGCTCTACCCGGTGAAGGTCACGGTCGCCGAGCTGGAGGAGGCGGCGGGCGACCTCGCGGGGGTCACCGCCGAGTTCATCGCCGAGTCCGTCAAGCAGGACATCCACGACCAGTACGACGAGCGGGAGAAGACGCTCGGCTCCGAGATCATGCGTGAGCTGGAGCGGCGTGTGGTGCTGTCCGTGCTGGACCGCAAGTGGCGTGAACACCTCTACGAGATGGACTACCTCCAGGAGGGCATCGGCCTGCGGGCCATGGCCCAGAAGGACCCGCTGGTCGAGTACCAGCGCGAGGGCTTCGACATGTTCAACGCCATGATGGAGGGCATCAAGGAGGAGTCCGTCGGCTACCTGTTCAACCTGGAGGTCCAGGTGGAGCAGCAGGTCGAGGAGGTCCCGGTGCAGGACGCCGACGCGAAGACGTCGCTGTCCAAGGAGGACGCGGTGCCGGCCGCGCGGCCGGAGATCCGGGCCAAGGGGCTGGACGCCCCGCAGCGGCCGGACCGGCTGCACTTCTCCGCTCCCACGGTCGACGGAGAGGGCGGGGTCGTCGAGGGCGACTTCGCCAACGGTGAGGCCGGGGCCGGTGCGTCGTCCGGGTCGGACGGGCTCACCCGGGCGGAGCGGCGCAAGGCGCAGAAGTCCGGTGGCGGGCGGCGGCGCAAGAAGTAGCCGTTCCGGAAGTGTGACGGCCGGTCGGGCCGGGTGCCGTGGGGCGCCCGGCCCGACCGGCCGTCGCGTTTCCCGCCGGGGCCCGGCGGGGCGCGTGCGGGGAGGGCCCGGAGGGTCATCGCGTGGGGGTGGTGCCCAGTTCCACCGCCGCGCAGCGCCAGCGCAGGTCCGGGCCCTGCTCCAGGCGGAACGCCATCGCCCGGACCTGTTCGCCCGCCGCGATGCTCGCGCACGCCTCCACGACCCCGGGCGCCGGCTGGGCGCCCCGGCACATGCGGATGACCGGGCGGGTGCCCCGGGTGCGCAGCGGGGTGGTGGGGGCCAGCGCGGCCAGCTGGTCGTAGGCGTCGCCGATCGTGTGGCCGAGCATCCAGTGGACCGGGCGCTGGCCGCTGAGGACCGCCAGGAGGCGTTCCGCGAACCAGTGGTGGGGCCGCATGCGCCTCGGGACGCGCCGGCGCTGCGCCGGTACGGTCTCGGGCCTGCGGGTGTCGTGCCGGCCGGCGGGGCCGGTCCTGTTCGTGGTCATCTGTCGCCCCCGTGCTCCAGAGGCCCGGTGTACCGGGCGGTAACTTCTGTAGGTGATCTTCTACGGGGGAGCCGGAATTGTCGCAAGTGTCGGGGAGCGTCGACGCGGGCGGGCCGGATTCACCTGTCCGGGTGGTCGCGCACCGGTGGAGCGGGGCGGGGGCGGGGCGCGCAGGGTGACCGGGCGGCGCGCGGTGGACGGGGGCGGGCCTGTGCGCGTAACCCCAAAGGGGGACGCCGCACGTATCCTGAAGGGCGTTCCCGACTAAGAAAGCGGCGGAGCCCATGCGCGTGTACGTACCCCTGACCCTCGCCGGTCTCGCCGCCGCACACCGGTCCGGTGAACTGGGCCCCGGCCCGCTCACCGCCTACGCGGTCACCCCGGCGCTGCGCGAGTGGTACGTCTCCGACGACATCGAGGAGCTGGAGTACGCGGCGCTCAACCGGGCCGCCTCCGCCTCGCTGCGGCTGATCGCCGGTGACCCGGAGGCGGCCAGGCGCCGGGTCGTCGTCGCCGTGGACGTGCCGGACGGGGCCGCGGTCGCCGACCCGGACAGCATCCTGGACGCCTCCTCGCTCGGCGAGGTCACCGTCGCCTCCGCCGTCCCGCTGGCGAAGGCCGCCGCGGTGCACGTCGACTCGGACGAGGCCGGCCCGGACGTCACGGCCGCCGCGGCCGCGCTGGGCGCCGCCGACCTCGGGGACGACGACGCGCAGTTCACCGTGGACGGCGCCGAGGACCACGAGCTGCTGTGGTTCGGGGTGCAGGAGATCCCCGGCCTGATCGGGTAGGCGTCGGGTAGGCGAGGGCGTTGTCAGTGGGGGCGAGTACGGTGCAGGGCATGGGGATCGCACCGGGGGAACACCGCACGCATCTGGTCTGGGACTGGAACGGCACGCTGCTCGACGACAACACCGCCGTCGTCGGCGCGACCAACGCCGCGTTCGGCGAGGTCGGCCTGGCCCCGATCACGGTCGAGCAGTACCGGGAGATGTACTGCATCCCGATACCCCGCTTCTACGAGCGCCTCATGGGCCGGCTCCCCACCGACGAGGAGTGGGAGCTGATGGACGGCGTCTTCCACCGCTTCTACACGGAGCAGCGGGCGGCCTGCGGGCTCACCGCCGGGGCGGCCGAACTGCTCTCCCGGTGGCAGCTCACCGGCCGCAGCCAGTCGATCATGAGCATGTACCGGCACGACGAGCTGCTCCCCGTCGTCCGCGGGTTCGGCATAGAGCGCCATTTCGTCCGGGTGGACGGGCGCACGGGGCCGTCCGGCGGCAGCAAGGCGCAGTACATGGAGCGGCACCTCGCGGCGCTGGAGGGGGTCTCCCCCCGGCACACGGTGGTCATAGGCGACGCGGTGGACGACGCCGTGGCCGCCGCCCACGTCGGCGCCAAGGCCGTGCTCTACACGGGCGGCTCGCACAGCCGGGCCAGCCTGGAGAAGGCCGGTGTGCCCGTCGTGGACACCCTGGCCGAGGCCACCGCCCTCGCCGAGCAGCTGACCCGGTAGCCGGAGCGGAACCGCCCGCCCCGTTCCCGCGCCGCCTCGCCCTACCCCGGCCCGCGCGCGTCCGGCCTGTCCAGAGTGTCAAACTTCGCGTCGTTCTTTTGTGCACATCCGGATCGTGACGGTCATGGGTGCGGGCGAGATAGCCTGGACCCCGTGATCAGCGCGATACGCCTCGGGGGCAGCGAAGCCCCCGGCCCGCGCCCGGAGCGCCACAGCGTCCGGGCTGCCTCGACTGATCCCTCCCACCCGGACCGACCGCTGAAAACGGGCGACGAGGTCACGGGGATCTCTCACCGCGGCATAGCGTCGACCCTGACCGGAAATCCCGCGTCACGGCGCTACGCCGACCTTTTCACCTACGTCACGCAACGGCGCGCGACAGGAGCCAGAGGACATGCAGACCAAGCTGGACGAAGCCAAGGCCGAGCTGCTCGCACGGGCTGCCAAGGTAGCTGACAACAGTTCGGGCGGTGGTGTCGGCGGGCCGGGCGGGGCCCCCCGCGTCCACGTCGCCGAAGGCTCCGCGGGGGCCGGACAGGATCGGTCCCGCCAGGACGTCCTGCTCTCCTACCTCCAGCGCTACTACCTGCACACGGCCCCGGAGGACCTCGTCGGCCGCGACCCGATCGACGTCTTCGGCGCCGCGTCCTCGCACTACCGGCTGGCCGAAGACCGCCCCCAGGGCAAGGCGAACGTCCGGGTGCACACCCCGACCGTCGAGGAGAACGGCTGGACCTGCAGCCACTCCGTGGTGGAGGTCGTCACCGACGACATGCCGTTCCTGGTCGACTCCGTCACCAACGAGCTGTCCCGCCAGGGCCGCGGCATCCACGTCGTGATCCACCCGCAGGTCGTCGTCCGCCGCGACGTCACCGGCAAGCTCGTCGAGGTCCTCACCGAGGGCACCGGCCGCGACGGCGGCAAGGGCGCCAAGGACCAGAAGGGCCTGCCGCACGACGCCCTCGTCGAGTCCTGGATCCACGTCGAGATCGACCGCGAGACCGACCGCGCCGACCTCAAGCAGATCCAGAGCGACCTGCTGCGCGTCCTGTCCGACGTACGGGAGACCGTCGAGGACTGGGAGAAGATGCGGGACGCGGCGCTGCGCATCGCCGACGACCTGCCCGGCGAACCGCTCGACGACCTCGCCGACGACGAGGTCAACGAGGCCAGGGAGCTGCTGCGCTGGCTCGCCGCCGACCACTTCACCTTCCTCGGCTACCGCGAGTACGAGCTGCGGGACACCGACGCGCTGGCCGCCGTCCCCGGCACCGGCCTCGGCATCCTGCGCTCCGACCCGCACCACACGCAGGACGAGGCCCACCCGGTCAGCCCCTCCTTCGACCGGCTGCCCGCCGACGCCCGCGCCAAGGCCCGCGAGCACAAGCTGCTCGTCCTGACCAAGGCCAACAGCCGCGCCACCGTGCACCGCCCCAGCTACCTCGACTACGTCGGCGTGAAGAAGTTCGACGCCGAGGGCAACGTCATCGGCGAGCGCCGCTTCCTCGGCCTCTTCTCGTCCGCCGCCTACACCGAGTCCGTGCGCCGGGTGCCCGTCATCCGCCGCAAGGTGGCCGAGGTCCTGGAGGGCGCCGGGTTCACCCCCAACAGCCACGACGGCCGCGACCTGCTCCAGATCCTGGAGACCTACCCGCGCGACGAGCTGTTCCAGACCCCCGTCGACCAGCTGCGCTCCGTCGTCACCTCGGTCCTCTACCTCCAGGAGCGCCGCCGGCTGCGGCTCTACCTGCGCCAGGACGAGTACGGCCGCTACTACTCCGCGATCGTCTACCTGCCGCGCGACCGCTACACCACCGGTGTCCGGCTCCGGCTGATCGACATCCTCAAGGAGGAGCTGAACGGCACCAGCGTCGACTTCACCGCCTGGAACACCGAGTCGATCCTCTCCCGGCTGCACTTCGTCGTCCGCGTCGCCCCCGGCAGCGAGCTGCCCAGCCTCACGGACGGCGAGGCCGAGCGCATCGAGGCCCGGCTCGTCGAGGCCGCCCGCTCCTGGGCGGACGGCTTCCAGGAGGCGCTGACCGCCGAGTGCGGCGAGGAACGCGCCGCCGAACTGCTCCGCCAGTACGGGCACTCCTTCCCCGAGGGCTACAAGGCCGACCACTCGGCGCGCGCCGCCGTGGCCGACATCGTCCACCTCGACGCGCTCAAGCAGGACAGCCGGGACTTCTCCCTCAGCCTCTACGAGCCGGTCGGCGCCGCCCCCGGCGAGCGCCGCTTCAAGATCTACCGCACCGGCGAGCAGGTCTCCCTGTCCGCCGTGCTGCCCGCCCTCCAGCGGCTCGGCGTCGAGGTCGTCGACGAGCGCCCGTACGAGCTGCGCTGCGCCGACCGCACGCACGCCTGGATCTACGACTTCGGGCTGCGGATGCCGCAGGCCACCTCCAACGACGGCTATCTGGCGGACGGGGCCCGCGAGCGCTTCCAGGACGCCTTCGCCGCCGTATGGACCGGCGAGGCGGAGAACGACGGTTTCAACGCCCTGGTGCTGAGCGCCGGGCTCGACTGGCGGCAGGCCATGGTGCTGCGCGCCTACGCGAAGTACCTGCGCCAGGCCGGTTCCACGTTCAGCCAGGACTACATGGAGTCCACCCTCCAGAACAACGTCCACACCACCCGGCTCCTCGTCTCGCTCTTCGAGGCCCGGATGTCGCCCGGCCGCCAGGCCGCCGGCACGGAGCTGACCGACGGGCTCCTCGAAGAACTCGACGGGGCCCTCGACCAGGTCGCCTCGCTCGACGAGGACCGCATCCTGCGCTCCTTCCTGACCGTCATCAAGGCGACCCTGCGCACCAACTTCTTCCAGCGCACGGACGGCGGCGAGCCGCACGCGTACGTCTCGATGAAGTTCGACCCGCAGTCCATCCCGGACCTGCCCGCGCCCCGCCCCGCGTTCGAGATCTGGGTGTACTCGCCCCGCGTGGAGGGCGTCCACCTGCGCTTCGGCAAGGTCGCCCGCGGCGGTCTGCGCTGGTCGGACCGGCGCGAGGACTTCCGCACCGAGATCCTCGGCCTGGTCAAGGCGCAGATGGTGAAGAACACCGTCATCGTGCCGGTCGGCGCCAAGGGCGGCTTCGTCGCCAAGCAACTACCCGACCCCTCCGTGGACCGGGACGCCTGGCTGGCCGAGGGCGTTGCTGCCTACCGCACCTTCATCTCGGCGCTCCTGGACATCACCGACAACATGGTGGCCGGCGAGGTCGTGCCGCCCAAGGACGTCGTCCGGCACGACGAGGACGACACCTACCTCGTCGTCGCGGCCGACAAGGGCACCGCGAAGTTCTCCGACATCGCCAACGAGGTCGCCGTCGCGTACGGCTTCTGGCTCGGCGACGCCTTCGCCTCCGGCGGCTCCGCCGGCTACGACCACAAGGGCATGGGCATCACCGCCCGCGGCGCCTGGGAGTCCGTCAAGCGGCACTTCCGCGAGCTGGGCCACGACACCCAGACCGAGGACTTCACCGTCGTCGGCGTCGGCGACATGTCCGGGGACGTCTTCGGCAACGGCATGCTGCTCTCCGAGCACATCCGGCTCGTCGCCGCCTTCGACCACCGGCACATCTTCATCGACCCGAACCCGGACGCCGCCACCTCCTACGCCGAGCGGCGCCGCCTCTTCGACCTGCCGCGCAGCTCCTGGGCCGACTACGACAAGGAGCTGATCTCCGCGGGCGGCGGCGTCCACCCGCGCAGCGCCAAGTCCATCCCGGTCAACGCCCACATGCGCGAGGCGCTCGGCATCGAGGCCGGCGTGAGCAAGCTGACGCCCGCCGAGCTGATGCAGGCCGTCCTCAAGGCCCCCGTCGACCTCGTGTGGAACGGCGGCATCGGCACGTACATCAAGTCCACCACCGAGTCGAACGCGGACGTCGGGGACAAGGCCAACGACCCGATCCGCGTCAACGGCGCCGACCTGCGCGCCAAGGTCGTCGGCGAGGGCGGCAACCTGGGCTGCACCCAGCTCGGCCGCATCGAGTTCGCCCGCGACGGCGGCCGGATCAACACCGACGCCATCGACAACAGCGCCGGTGTGGACACCTCCGACCACGAGGTGAACATCAAGATCCTGCTCAACGGGCTGGTGCGCGACGGCGACATGACCGTCAAGCAGCGCAACGCGCTGCTCGCCGAGATGACCGACGAGATCGGCCGCCTGGTGCTCCGCAACAACTACGCCCAGAACACGGCTCTCGCCAACTCGGTCTCCCAGGCGCCCTCCCTGCTCCACGCCCAGCAGCGCTTCATGCGCCGCCTCGGCCGCGACGGGCACCTCGACCGGGCGCTGGAGTTCCTGCCCAGCGACCGGCAGATCCGCGAGCTGCTGAGCGCCGGCAAGGGGCTGACCCAGCCGGAGCTGGCCGTGCTGCTCGCCTACACGAAGATCACCGCCGCGCAGGAGCTGATCGGCACCAGCCTGCCGGACGACCCGCACCTGCAGAAGCTGCTCCACGCCTACTTCCCGGAGCAGCTCACCGCCCGCTACCCGGAGGCGGTCGACGGACACGCCCTGCGGCGCGAGATCATCACCACGGTGCTGGTCAACGACACCGTCAACAGCGGCGGTTCGACGTTCCTGCACCGGCTGCGGGAGGAGACCGGCGCCTCCATCGAGGAGATCGTGCGGGCGCAGTTCGCGGCCCGCGAGATCTTCGGCCTCAGCGAGGTGTGGGACGCCGTCGAGGCCCTCGACAACGAGGTCGCCGCCGAGGTGCAGACCCGCATCCGGCTGCACTCGCGGCGCCTCGTCGAGCGCGGTTCGCGCTGGCTGCTGGGCAACCGGCCGCAGCCGCTGGCGATCTCCGAGACGGTCGACTTCTTCCGCGACGGCGTCGAGCAGGTCTGGGCCGCGCTGCCGAAGATGCTCAAGGGCGCCGACCAGGAGTGGTACCAGGGCATCCTGGAGGAGCTGACCGAGGCGGGTGTGCCGGACGAGCTGGCGCAGCGCGTCGCCGGGTTCTCCTCGGCCTTCCCCGCGCTCGACATCGTGGCGATCGCGGACCGCACCGGCAAGGAGCCGCTGGCCGTCGCCGAGGTGTACTACGACCTCGCGGACCGGCTGGGGATCACCCAGCTGATGGACCGGATCATCGAGCTGCCGCGCGCGGACCGGTGGCAGTCCATGGCCCGCGCGTCCATCCGCGAGGACCTGTACGCGGCGCACGCGGCGCTCACCGCCGACGTGCTGAGCGTGGGCAACGGGGCGTCGTCCCCGCAGGAGCGGTTCGACGCGTGGGAGGAGAAGAACGCGGCGATCCTGGCACGGTCGCGGTCCACGCTGGAGGAGATCCAGGGCTCGGACGCGTTCGACCTCGCCAACCTGTCGGTGGCGATGCGGACGATGCGCACGCTGCTGCGCACGCACGTCTAGCCGGAACAGCCGGAACAGCCGGAACGGCTGAAACCGGAACAGCCGGAAAGGGCGGCCGCGGGGACATCCCCGCGGCCGCCCTCTGCATCGGGCGACCGCCTCAGCGTTTCGCGGTGGCCTTCTCGTACTCCCGCATGACCTCCCGGGCCGGGCCGTCCATGCGCAGGACGCCCGCCTCCAGCCAGATCGCCCGGTCGCAGGTCTCGGTGATCGACTTGTTGTGGTGGCTCACCAGGAACACCGTGCCGGCCTGCTCGCGCAGTTCCCGGATGCGGTCCTTGCTGCGCTGCTGGAAGCGGGCGTCACCCGTGGACAGGGCCTCGTCGATCAGCAGCACGTCGTGGTTCTTGGCGGCGGCGATGGAGAAGCGCAGGCGGGCCGCCATGCCGGAGGAGTACGTGCGCATGGGCAGCGTGATGAAGTCGCCCTTGTCGTTGATGCCCGAGAACTCGACGATCTCCTCGTAGCGCTCGCGGATCTCCGCGCGGGTCATGCCCATGGCCAGGCCGCCGAGCACCACGTTGCGCTCGCCGGTCAGGTCGCTCATCAGGGCCGCGTTGACGCCGAGGAGCGAAGGCTGGCCGTGAGTGTGGACGCGGCCCTTCGAGGCGGGCAGCAGTCCGGCGATGGCCTTCAGCAGGGTGGACTTGCCGGAGCCGTTGGAGCCGATGAGCCCGATCGCCTCCCCCTTGTACGCGGCGAAGCTGACGCCCTTCACGGCGTGCACCTCGCGCACGCCCGGAGCCTGCCGGCGTGACGCGATCCGGCTCAGCGCGGAGGTGGCGCTGCCCCGGCCGGTGCGGGCGCCGTTGACCCGGTACGTGATGTGGACGTCGTCCACGACGACCGTCGGCACCGCGGAATCCATGCGCTCAGCCACGTCCGTAACTCTCCTCGGCCTTCCAGAAGTACAGGAACCCGCCCGCGCCGCACAGCAGGGCCCAGCCGGCCGCGACGGCCCAGACGTGCGGGGGCAGTTGGTGCCCGGCGAAGCTGTCGATCAGCGCGAAGCGCATCAGGTCGATGTAGACGGCCGCCGGGTTGAGCTCCAGGGCCAGCTTCACCCAGTGCGGCACCCGGTCCCCGCTCAGCATCGTGTCCATGCTCCACATCACGCCGGAGGCGTACATCCAGGTGCGCAGCACGAACGGGGTGAGCTGGGCGATGTCCGGGGTGCGCGCGGCGAGCCGGGCCATGACCATCGAGACGCCGGTGTTGAAGACGGCCTGGAGGGCCAGGGCCGGCACCGCGAGCAGCCAGGACGGCCGCGGGAACTGGCCGAAGGCCAGCAGGATCAGGACCAGCGCGCCCAGCGAGAAGAGCAGTTGCTGGAGCTGTTGCAGGGCGAGCGCGATCGGCAGCGAGGCGCGCGGGAAGTGGAGCGCCCGGACGAGCCCGATGTTGCCGCTGACGGCGCGCGTCCCGGCGGTGATCGACGAGCTGGTGAACGTCCAGATGAAGACGCCGGTGACCAGGAAGGGCACGTAGTCCGGCACGCCGTGCTTCGTCTTCATCAGGATGCCGAAGATGAAGTAGTAGACCGTCGCGTTGAGCAGCGGGGTCATGATCTGCCAGATCTGGCCCAGTCTCGCCTGGCTGTACTGGGCGGTGAGCTTGGCCGTGGCGAACGCCGTGATGAAGTGCCGGCGCCCCCACAGCTGCCGTACGTACTCCGGCAGGGAGGGGCGCGCCCCGCTGACGGTCAGACCGTGGCGTGCGGCGAGCGCGGCGAGTTCGCCGGGGCCGTACACGGGCGGGGCGGGAGGCGGCGGGGTGTCCACCGGGGCCGGGGCTGTTGTCTGGCTCACCACGATCGCTTTCGACGGGAGGCGGGCAGGCGGGGGCACGGCGTACGGGCGGGGGAGTACCCACCCGGCGACGGGACGGAACCGTTTCGTCGTAACGCCGAGGTTAGGACGTCGCGACGTCGGAACGCAACCGTTTCGTCGTCGCGGACTATGATTCGGCCATGACCACCGACCCCGGAAGCCGCCGCCGAGCCCCGGCGGGAGCCGCCGTCCTGCGCGAGGACGTGACCGACGCCATCCGCAGCGCGGTGTTCGCGGAGCTGGCGGCGGTCGGCTTCGCGCGGATGTCCATCGAGGGCATCGCGCGCCGGGCCGGCGTCGGCAAGACGGCCGTCTACCGCCGCTGGAAGTCCAAGCTGCACCTGGTCCTCGACCTGGTCTCGGCGGTCGCCGCGCAGGGCATGCCCGCCCCGGCGACCGGCTCGCTGTACGGGGACGTGCGCGCCGTGCTCGAACTGGCCGCGTACGCCCTGCGCCACCCGCTCGCCTCCCAGGTCATCCCGGACCTGCTGGTCGAGGCGGCCCGCAACCCGGAGATCTCCGACGCCATCAAGGCGGCCCTGCTCGATCCGCAGGAAGGCGTGGCCGCCGTGGTCGTCCGGGACGCCGTCGCCCGCGGCGAGCTGCCGCCCGGCAGCGACCCCGACCGGGCGCTCGACCTGATCGTCGGACCGCTCTACTGGCGGCTCGCGGTGGTCCGCGGCGAGCTGCCGCCGGGATATCTGGACGACCTGGCCGCCTCCGCCGTGACGGCGCTCACACACGGCGCGCCCCCCGCCGGGTGAAGGCCCGAACGGGTGTGCAAGCGTGTTTGTAGGGGTCACCCGTCGATCGGTTAATCTGGTGGGCGGGCCGCCCACCGGGCCTTCCGGAGCGTGGGCGAGGGGCGAGCACGGTGCAGGCGTAGTCACTCGTTCGGGACCGTAACCGGTGACCCGCGACCGCCCTCGCGGTTGAGCCCTACGGATAGCCAGGCCCTTGATGAACGGACGTGCTCAACATGCCGCCACGGCTCAGTGTCGTTGTCCCCGTCTACAACGTGGAACTCTTCCTGACGGACTGCCTGAAGTCCCTCGCGGAGCAGACCATGACCGACCTCGAGGTGGTGATGGTCGACGACGGGTCCACCGACGGCAGTGCCGCGCTGGCCGAGGAGTTCGCCGCGGGCGACGACCGCTTCAAGCTGGTCCGGCAGAAGAACGGCGGGCTGGGGCACGCCCGTAACACCGGCTTCCGCAACTGCCACCCGGAGAGCCGCTACCTGGCCTTCTGCGACAGCGACGACATCATCCCGCCGAACGCCTACGAGCTGCTCGTCGAGTCGCTGGAGGAGACCGGCTCGGACCTGGCCTCCGGCAACGTGCTGCGGCTGCGGGCCGGCGGGAAGCTCGTGCAGTCGCCGATGTTCCGCAAGCCCATGGCCACCACGCGCAAGCGCACCCACGTCTCGCGCGACCTGGACCTCCTCGGCGACCGCATCGCCTGCAACAAGGTCTTCCGCCGCTCCTTCTGGGACAAGCACGAGTTCGCCTTCCCGGTCGGCGCGCTGTACGAGGACATCCCCGTCGTGCTGCCCGCCCACTTCCTGGCCGGCGCCGTGGACATCGTCAAGGACCCCGTCTACTACTGGCGCGACCGCCCCGGCTCCATCACCACCAGCCGGGCCGTCGTCCGCGGCATCCGCGACCGCGTCGCCCACGTCCAGGGGGTCTCCGAGTTCCTGGCCGAGAAGCGCACCGCCGCCGACAAGAACCACTACGAGGCCCACGCGCTGGCCAACGACCTCTGGTACTTCATGGAGGTCCTGCCGGACGGCGACCAGGAGTACCGGGACGCCTTCCTCACGTACACCAACAAGTTCATCGACCAGGTCGACCCCTCGGTCCTCGACGGACTGCCGCTGCGGCTGCGCGTGATGTGGTACCTGGTGCGCGAGCACCGCATGGACGAGCTGCTGGCCCTGCTCCTCCAGGACAAGCGCGAGCCCGGCGCCTTCGAGGTCAGCGGCCTCCGCCGCCGCCAGGCCCACTACCCGGTGCTCACCCGCCCCGTGCCCGCCCCGGTGCTGCGCGTGGCCGACAGCGACCTGCCGCTCGCCGCCCGGCTGCGCGACGCCCAGTGGCGCGACGGCAAGCTGTTCCTCAAGGGCTACGCGTACGTGCGCAACCTCCCGGTCACCTCCGGGCCCAGCGAGTTCCGCATGGGCTGGCTCCGGGCCGGCAAGCGCAACGTCGTCCCGCTGCGGCTGCGCCGCGTGGACGAGCCCGAGGCCACCGCCCGCTCCCGCCAGAGCCTGCACGACTACCACCGCTCCGGCTTCGAGACCTCCGTGGACGCCTCCCGGCTCCGCATCCAGGCCGACAGCGGCCCCAAGCAGCTCACCTGGCAGTTCGAGGTCGGCATCGCCCGCAACGGCCTGCTGCGCCGCGCCTACCCCTCGGTCCGCGAGGCCTCCGTCGCCCCGCACGTCCACCGCCCCGACGGCGACCACCGCATCGTCCCCGCCTTCGACGGCGACAAGCTGGTGCTGCACGCCGAGCGCGTGGACGCCCGGTTCGAGACGCACGCCGGCGACAAGCCCGGCACCGTCACGGTCTCCGGCGTCGTCCGTACCCGCCTGGTCAAGGGCGAGCTGACGCTGCGTCTGACGCACGGCGCCACCAAGACCACCTACGAGGTGCCCGTCACCGTGGGCTCCGGCGCCGGAGCCGGCTGGAGTCGCTTCACCGCCGAACTCCCGCTCGCCGCCGCCGAGGAGAACCGCCCGTCCGGCGAGGCCGCGGCCAAGAGCGTGGCGTACAGCGTCCACCTCGTCGGCAAGGGCCTCAAGGCGTCGCTCGACGTGCCCGGCTCGGTGCACCCCGGCCGCTACCCGCTCGCCGACGGACCGGACGGCGCCCGCCGCGAACTGGCCCTCGTCACCAGCTCGCGCGGCAACCTGCTGATCAGCGACCGGCCCGTGCAGCCCGCCGTCGAGCTGGCCAGCTGGACCGAGGACGGCCGGCTGTTCCTGGAGGGCACCTACCCCGAGGACCCGGAGCACCCGGTCGAGCTGGTCGCGCAGAACAGCAGCCACCGCGAGGAACAGGTCTTCCCGGTCGAGTTCACCGGCCCCGACAGCGCCCGCCGCTTCCGGGTCGAACTGCGGCCCGACGCCGTCGAGGGCCCGGGCGGCGCGCTGCCGCTCAGCGAAGGCAACTGGTACTTCTTCTTCCGGGACAAGGGCGCCGCCGACGAGAGCGGCGACCGCGCGCTGCGCATCCCCGCCTCCGCGTTCCACACCCTGCCCGCCACCCGCAACCTGCGCGGCCGCGACTTCACCCTGGAGCGCCGCTTCGGCGACCAGCTCCTGGTCGTCTCCGGCTCCGTGCTCACCGCCGCCGAGCGCGGCCCGCGCGCCAAGCGCCTGCTGACCGAGGCGTACGCCGCCCAGCGCACCGCCCCGCTGCGCGCCGCCGCGCTGTACAGCACCTTCGACGGCCGCCAGTACTCCGACTCGCCCCGCGCGGTCTACGGGGAGCTGGTGCGCCGGGGCACCGAGGTCGAGCACCTCTGGGTCGTCCGCGACCAGCAGGCGGTCATCCCCGAGGGCGCGACCGCCGTCGAGCACGGCTCGGCCGCCTGGCACGACGCGCTGGCCCGCAGCCGCTACATCGTCACCAACACGCAGCTGCCCGAGTGGTTCGTGCGCCGCGAGGACCAGACGGTCGTCCAGACCTGGCACGGCACCCCGCTCAAGCGCATCGGCCTGGAACTCGCGGGCACCGTCCAGGCGAACGCCGCGTACATCGCGACCCTCGCCGACCGGGCCAAGCAGTGGAACTTCCTGGTCTCGCCGAACACGTACTCCACGCCCGTCCTGCGCCGCTCCTTCGGCTTCGAGGGCGAGGTGCTGGAGTGCGGCTACCCGCGCAACGACATCTTCCACGCCCCGGACCGGGCCAAGGTGGCCGCCGCCGTGCGTGAGAAGCTGGGCATTCCGGCCGGCAAGCGCGTCGTCCTGTACGCGCCGACCTGGCGCGAGGACCAGCGGCTCGGCGGCGGGCGTTACGCGCTGGGCCTCCAGCTCGACCTGGCCGCCGCCGAGCGCGAACTCGGCGAGGACACCGTGCTCCTGGTGCGCCGTCACTACATGGTCACCGACCGGCTCCCGGACAGCGGCACCGGCTTCGTCAAGGACGTCTCGCGCTACCCGGACGTCGGCGAACTCATGCTCATCAGCGACGCCCTGGTCACCGACTACTCCTCGCTGATGTTCGACTTCGCCCAGACCGGGCGGCCGATGCTCTTCCACACGTACGACCTGGAGCACTACCGCGACACGCTGCGCGGGTTCAGCTTCGACTTCGAGTCGCGGGCCCCCGGACCGCTGATCCCGGAGTCGGACGACCTGATCGCCGCGCTGCGCGACCCGGAGCAGGCCATCGCCGGACACGCCAAGGCGTACGAGCAGTTCCGGCACGACTTCTGCGACCTCGACGACGGCCGGGCCACCGCCCGCGTGGTCGACCGCATGCTGTAGCCGGCACCCCCGCCCACGGGGGAGCCCCGCTGCCCGGCCGGTGTCCGCACCGGCCGGGCAGCGGCGTTTCCGGGGCCCGGCCCGGCCCAGGGTTTACGCCACGGTGACGATTCGCTGCGTCGCATAGCGTCGCCAACTTGCTACGTTCTGGATTCATGGGTATCCGAATGTGGGGCGAAACGGACGTGCGCCGGGCCAGGGCCGCCGTGCTCGTCGCGGCGACCGCGGGCCTGCTCACCCGTATGATCATCGCGGCCAACTCACCCGGCCCCGCCGACGTACGCATCTTCGAGGGGTTCGCCAAGGCCATCACCGGCTACGGCCCCGTCCGGATCTACGCCCAGCCGCTGCCCGGCCTGCCCGTCTACAACCACCCCCCGCTGGCCGGCTGGATGCTGCTGGGCCTGGACCGCCTCACCGAACTCGGGTTCTCCTTCGCCACCCTGATCCGCGTCCCCGCGTCGGCCGCCGACTTCGCCTGCGCGCTGCTCGTCTTCGAGATCGTCCGCCGCCGCGCCACCCCGCGCACCGCGATGCTGTGCGGCATCGGCGTCGCCGTCAGCCCGGTCCTCGTCGCGACCTCCGGCTACCACGGCAACACCGACGCCGTCGCCGTCGCGTTCGCCCTGGCCGCCGCCCACCTCCTCGCCGACCGCAGGGCACCCCTCGCGGCGGGCATGGCGGCGGCCCTGTCCATCAGCGTCAAGTTCATCCCCGTCGTGGTGATCCCGGCCCTCTTCGTCGCCGCGCTGCGCGGCGGGCGGCCGGTCCTCGTCCGCTTCGCCGCCGGATTCGCGGGCCTGGCCGCCCTGGTCTGGGGGCCCGCCCTGCTGACCGTGCCCCTGGACCTGGAACGCAACGTCCTGGAGTACGCGGGCGGCAGCTACCGGCTGTGGGGGCTGGTCCGCTTCGCGGACGTCCTCGGCCTCCCCGACCAGGCCATCGCCTTCATGCAGGGCGGCGGCCACTTCCTCTTCGTGCTGGCCTGCGTGGCCGCCGGCACCTGGCTCGCCTGGCTGCGGCCCGACCGCGTCGCCGGCGTCGTCGCCCTCACCCTCGGCCTGCTGCTGCTCCTGTCCACCGCCTCCGGCCTCCAGTACCTGACCTGGGCGGCCGCCGGCATGTTCGTCCTCGGCCCGGTCGAAGGATGCGCGTACAGCGTGGCCGCCGGACTCGTCGCCGTACTCGGCTACAGCGGGCGCTCCGCCGTCCGCTGGAGCGAGTTCGTGCTGTACCTGGGCGCCGCCGCCTGGTTCGTCCTGGCGGCCGGCCTCGTCACCGGCCTGCGCCGCCTCCTCGCCCCACCCCCGCTCCCCGTCCCCCACCCCGGCACCGCACCCCGAACGCAACTGGAGAACGCCCCGTGAAGGAAAGCCCGAGCCCCAGGATCGGCATCCTGGTGGTCGCGTACAACGCGGAGACAACGCTGGAGAAGACCCTCGACCGCATCCCGGAGGACTTCCGGGCCCGGATCGACGAGATCCTGATCCTCGACGACGCGAGTCACGACGCCACCTTCACGGCGGGCTGCCGCTGGTCGCAGGCCGAGGGCATGCCGCGCACCGTGGTCATGCGGCACACCAAGAACCTCGGCTACGGCGGCAACCAGAAGGCCGGCTACGCGTTGGCCGCCGCGCACGGACTCGACATCGTCGTCCTGCTGCACGGCGACGGGCAGTACGCCCCCGAACTGCTCCCCGAGATGGTCGCACCCATCGAACGCGGCGAGTGCGAAGCCGTGTTCGGGTCGCGGATGATGACGTCCGGCAGCGCCCTCAAGGGCGGCATGCCCCTCTACAAATGGCTCGGCAACCGCATCCTCACCCGGCTGGAGAACGGGCTGCTCGGCTCGGACCTCACCGAATTCCACTCCGGCTACCGCGCCTACAGCGTCGCCGCCCTCAAGCAGCTGCCCATCGACCGGAACACCGACGCCTTCGACTTCGACACCCAGATCATCGTCCAGCTCCTCAACGCGGGCATGCGGATCAAGGAGATCCCCGTCCCCACCTACTACGGCGACGAGATCTGCTACGTCAACGGCATGAAGTACGCCAAGGACGTCGTCAAGGACGTCCTCGAATACCGGCTGGCCGTCAAGGGGTTCGGGACCTGCCCGTGGATTCCCAAGCCCGTCGGCTACGCCTTCAAGGAGGGCGACGGCTCCTCGCACGCGGTCATCCTGGAGAAGATGCGCGCCCTGCCCCCCGGCCGGGTCCTCGACCTCGGCTGCTCCGGCGGCCTGTTCGCCGAACGGCTGGAGGACCTGGGCCACGAGGTGACCGGCGTGGACTGCGTCGAGGTCCCCGGCGTCCGCGAGCGGTGCAGCCACTTCCACCTCGCCGACCTGGAGGAGGGGCTGCCCGCCGAGGCCGGAACCGGCTTCGACTACGTGGTCGCCGGCGACGTCATCGAACACCTCTCCCGCCCCGGACAGCTCCTCGCCGCCGCGGCCGGTGTGCTCAGGCCGGGCGGCCGGATGCTGCTCTCGGTGCCCAACTTCAGCCACTGGTACTCCCGGCTGCGGGTCGCCCTCGGCGCCTTCGACTACGACCGCCGGGGCATCCTCGACGAGACCCACCTGCGCTTCTTCACCCGCGCCAGCCTGCGCCGCACCGTGCGCGCCGCCGGCTACGACGTCCTGGAACTCTCCTCCACCGGGGCGCCGTTCTGGTCGCTCCTCGGCCGGGGACCGCTGGCCGCCGCGCTAGGCGGGGCGTCGAAACTGCTGACCCGCGTGCGGCCGACGCTGTTCGGCTATCAGCACGTCGCGCTGCTCACCCCGCACGCGGCCGAGACGATCATCGCTGGAGAGCACGTCGATGTACAGGACATCCTCAACCGACAGTACGTCCCCGCCGACCGGGTCGGTGTCTGAGGCACCCCGCCCCGGACTCCCGCGCGCCCCCGAGCGCCCCGCCCCCGAGCCCCCCGCAGTCAGGACCAAGGCCATGACCCTGCCCAGCATGCTGCTGCTCCTGTTCGCCGTGTTCTCCTCGGCCGGCGGCCAGATCATGCTCAAGCACGGGATGAAGGGCGCCGCGGCCGCCGCCGGGCGGGACGGCGGCTCCGTCGCGCTGCGCGCGGCCGGCAGCCCCTGGGTCGTGCTCGGCCTGCTGGTCTTCGCGGTGTCCGCGCTCGCCTGGATGACGACGCTGGCCAAGGTCCCGCTCTCCGTCGCGTATCCGTTCAACGCGCTCGGCTACCTGCTGATCGTGCTCGCCGGGGCGACCGTGCTGCACGAACGGACCTCGCTGTGGACCTGGGGCGGCTCGCTGCTCGTGGTGGTCGGCCTGGTCACGGTGATGGCCGGCCAGCAGCGCTGAGCCCGTGGAACGCCCGAAGGGCCCGCCGCCGGAACGTTCCGGTGCCGGGCCCTTCGGATGCGCGCGGGGCGGTCAGACGGTGCCGGGGGCCGGCGGCTCCTCGCCCAGGAGGACCCGCCGCACCACGCGCTCGGCGGCGTGGCCGTCGTCGTACGGGCAGAACCGCTCCTTGAACGCCTTCAGCAGCGCGGCGTTCTCCGGGCTGTTCCAGCTGCCGTCGGTGAACACGGCCGCCAGCTCGTCCGTGGTCGCGGTGACCGCGCCCGGCGTCTCACCGGGCTTGCCGGACAGCAGGTCGAAGACGACACCGCGGACCGTGCGGTACGTCTCCCAGTCCGGGGCGTGGATGACGATCGGGCGGCCCAGGTTGGCGTAGTCGAACATCACCGAGGAGTAGTCGGTGATCAGCGCGTCCGCCGCCAGGCACAGGTCCTCGACGCGCGGGTACGTGGAGACGTCGATGACCGACGCGTTCCCCGCCAGCCCCGACCCGCCGTAGAAGTAGTGCGCGCGCATCAGCAGCACGGTGTCCGGGCCCACGGCCGCGGAGAACTTGTCCACGTCCAGCCGGCTGGTGAAGCCGGACTCGTAGTCGCGGTGCGTCGGCGCGTACAGCAGGGCCCGCTGGCCGGGGCGGATGCCGAGGTCCTCGCGGATCTTGGCGATCTGCTCCTCGGTGGCCGTCGCGTAGACGTCGTTGCGCGGGTAGCCCGTCTCCAGCGGGCGCGCCGCGCTCGGGTAGGCGCGGGACCACACCTCGGTGGAGTGCGGGTTGGCGGAGACGCTCCAGTCCCAGCGGTCCACGCGCTTGAGCAGCTTGTCGAAGTTGAGCCCCTGGGCGGCCGCCGGGTAGTTCTGCTGGTCCATGCCCATGATCTTCACGGGGGTGCCGTGGTGGGTCATGACGTGGATCTGGCCGGGGCGCTTGACCAGGTGGTCGGGGAAGTTGACGTTGTTGAAGAAGTACGTGGCGCGGGCCAGCACCGACCAGTAGCGGCGGGTGCCCGGCACGACGTAGTCGATGCCCTTGGGCACCGAGTCCACGTGGTTCTTCGAGACCACCCAGACGCCGTGGATGTCGGGCGCCAGCTCCTTCGCCTTGCGGTAGATCGCCTCCGGGTTGCAGCTGACGCCGCGGTTCCAGTAGGCGGCGTACACGGCCAGCTTCGGGTCCAGCGGAAGCTTGCGCTGCGCCTTGTAGTAGCGCTTGGTGAACTGCTTCTTCGCCTTGGCGCGGGCCGTGCTGGGCGCGGCGCGCAGGCTGCGGCGGGTCGCGAGGGCGGTGTCCAGGGCGCCGAGCACCGTGTACTTGCCGTCGCCCATCAGCTGCGGGCGCAGCCCCTTGGCGCCACCGGGGAACTTGAAGCCCTCGGGGCGGTGCGCGCGGTGGAAGGAGGCGACGGCGGAGACGTACTGCCGGCGGCGCTTGGTCACCGTGGGGTACGCGGAGAGCAGCTCCTGGAAGGCGCGCTCGAACAGGAGGCCGCGCACCTCCATCAGGGCCGGGCGGGCCTCGACGAAGGTCATCAGCGCGCTGTACGCCTCGACCAGCTCCAGCGGGGTCGAACCGGTCGTCGGCTCCACCTCGTCCACCAGGCCGGGCAGGTAGCGCTGCTGGCGGTGCTCGACGCAGGCGGTGTCCAGCGTGCCCACGGAGGCCGCCGCGGCGAGGGTCGCCAGCGCGTACATCCGCTCGCCGTGCGGGCCCGGACCGAAGGTCACGGTCTCCCGCTCCAGCAGGCCGCGGCGGACCGCGCGGTTCCAGGAGACCTGGGCGAGGTCGAGGAGGTCGGGGCGGCCCGCGAGGGTGAGCGGGCCGGCGGGCATGGAGCCCAGCTTCTCCAGCGAGCGCGTCGAGCGGGTCTTGCCGCGGAAGGGGCGCTTGCGGTGGCCGAACAGCAGCACGTCCGGGTCGCCGGTGGACTCCAGCCGGTCCACGACGGCCTGGAGCGAGCCGGGGAGGTGGATGTAGTGGCCCTCCAGGAACAGGACGTAGTCCCCGGCGGCCTCCTCGATCCCGGCGTTGCGCCGGCCGTGCGCCCCGGCGCCCGGTTCCAGGTGCACGGCCCGTACGCGGCTGTCGCGCGCGGCGAACTCGTCGAGCACCAGGCCCGAACCGTCCGGCGCGCCGTCGTCCACCCCGATGACCTCGATGTCCGTGAACGACTGGGAGAGCACCGACTCCAGGCACTCGCGCAGACTGCCTCGGGCGCGACGGACGGGGATGATGACACTCAGCCGGGGCATACGGACTCTTTCTCGGACTGTGCGTACTGGGAGAGCACACAGCGTACTGGGGCGGGCTCCGCAGAACGGGTCAGGGGGCGGACGGGCGTACGACATTCGAGGTCAGGGGCGCGTCGGGCCCTGAGCGGTCGACCGCGCGGCTGATGAAGGCCCCACTTATCATACTACCCGGGACAGTAAGTGAACCTTGGGCAATACGGGGCGCGCCGGTCCATGACGGGCACCCTCCGGGCCCGTGATCCCTGGCCCGGACAGGGGTGCGGGGCGCCCCCGCCGACCGGCCGGAGCGCCCCGCACTGTTACGCACCTGCTACTTGACCGCCCCCGCCATCACGCCGGAGACGAACTGGCGCTGGAAGGCGAAGAACACCGCCAGCGGGATCACCATCGAGACGAAGGCGCCGGGCGCCAGCACGTCGATGTTGTTGCCGAACTGGCGTACCTGCTGCTGGAGCGCCACGGTGATCGGCGGCGATCCGGAGTCCGCGAAGATCAGCGCGACCAGCATGTCGTTCCACACCCACAGGAACTGGAAGATGCCGAGCGAGGCGATGGCGGGCCCGCCGAGCGGCATCACGACCCGGGTGAACAGCCGGATCTCGCCCGCCCCGTCCAGCCGCGCCGCCTCCAGCAGTTCCCGGGGGATCTCCGCGAAGAAGTTGCGCAGCAGGAAGATCGCGAACGGCAGCCCGAACGCGGTGTGGAAGAGGACCACGCCGAGGGTCGTCTCGAAGATCCCGATCTCGCCGAACAGCTTCGACACCGGGACGAGCGCGACCTGCACCGGGACCACCAGCAGCCCCACGACGAGCAGGAACCACCAGTCGCGGCCGGGGAAGTCCATCCAGGCGAAGGCGTATCCCGCGAGCGAGCCGATCACGACGACCAGGACCGTCGAGGGCACGGTGATCATCACCGTGCTCAGCAGCGAGTCGGTGATCGCCGAGTTGTCCAGCAGCCGGGAGTAGTTGTCGAGGGTCAGCTCGGAGGGGGCGGTGAAGACCTTCCACCAGCCGGTGGAGGCGATCTTGTCCGGGCCGCGCAGCGAGGACAGCAGCAGCCCCACGGTCGGCATCAGCCAGAACAGGGCCACCAGGACCAGGAAGACCCGCATCACCCCGCCCGCGGCGCCCGCCGCGAGCCGGGCGCCCAGGGACCGCCGGGCCTGGACCGTGCCGGTGCCCCCCGCGGCGGGGGCGGTGTCGGCCGGGGACGTGCTCATCGGCGCCCCTCCTTCCGTATCCGCCTGATGTTGAAGAGCATCACCGGGATCACCAGCAGCAGCAGGAGTACGGCGATGGCGCTGCCGACGCCCAGGTCCGCGTCCGTGCCGAACGCGGACCGGTACAGCTGGAACGCCAGCACATTCGCGTCGTCCTGCGAGGAGCCCGGCGCGATGATGAACACCAGGTCGAAGATCTTGAGCACGTTGATCATCAGCGTGACCAGCACCACCGCCAGGACCGGGGCCAGCATGGGCACGGTGATCCGGCGGAACACCTGCCACTCGTTGGCGCCGTCCACCCGTGCCGCCTCCAGGAGTTCACGCGGCAGTCCGGCCAGACCGGCCGCGATCAGCACCATGGCGAAGCCGGCCCACATCCACACGTAGCTCCCGATGATGCCGGGGGTCACGAGCGTCGGCCCGAGCCAGTTCACGCCGTTGTACGGCTCCCTGAAGTTCTCGGCGGGCAGCCGGAGTTGCGCGCCGTCCGCCGCGGCGGGCAGCGTGAACGTGCCGTCCGCGCCGGCCCTGGCGGTCGCGACGACCTCGCCGTTCCTGACGGCCTCCACCTTCAGGCCCTTGAGGCCCAGTTCTCCGGCGTCGACGACGTTGGGACTGCCGCCGCCGCCCTTGGTGAAGTCCAGCCACGCGGTGCCGGTGATCGCGCCGTCGCCGGCCGCCGCCGGGGCCTTCGCCGGTTCGGCGTCGCCCGGCATCTTCGCCGGGAGCACCCCGACGAGCGGGAGCTGGACCGGCTGTCCGGCGTGGACCGGCGACTTGGTCACGAAGGTGCCGCCGCCGGCCGCCTTCAGCGGGTGCACGGGCAGCGGATGCGCCTTCGGGAAGCCGGAGGACTCGGCGAACGTGTCGTGCACGCCCACCCACACCGCGTTGGCGACCCCGCGCTCCGGCGCCGCGTCGTACACCAGCCGGAAGATGATGCCCGCCGCCAGCATGGAGATCGCCATCGGCATGAAGACGACCAGCTTGAAGGCGGTGCCCCAGCGGATGCGCTCGGTCAGCACCGCGAAGATCAGCCCGAGCGCGGTGGAGATCGTCGGCGCGAACACCACCCAGATCGCGTTGTTCTTGACCGCCGTACGGATGGTGTCGTCCGTGAACAGCGTCCGGTAGTTGTCGAGGCCGGCGAAGCCCGTGCCCGCCTGGTCGAAGAACGACCGGTAGACGGAGTACACGATCGGGTACACCACCAGCGCCCCGAGCAGCACCAGCGCGGGCAGCAGGAAGAGCGCCGCGATCACCCTGCGGGTGCCGGTCACGCTCCGGCCGGGGCGCCCCGGCGCACCGGGGGAGCCGGCCGGGGCGGCCTTCCTGGGGGCGGGCACCCGGTGCCCGCCGGACCGTTGACTGTCGGCGGGGAGCGCCTCGTCGGCGCCCCCCGCTGCCGCTGTCGTCATGCCGTCAGCTCTTGTACGCCTTGGCCGCGTCGGACTCCAGCCTGGCCTGGGTCCCCGCGATGTCCTTCGGGTTCTTGAGGAAGTCCTGGAGGGTCTTCCACTCGCCCTTGCCGGGCGTCCCGCCGAACGACTGAGGCGCCTGGTCGGACATGTCGAACCGGACGGCGTCACCGGCCGCGATCAGCGCCTTCGCCATCGTGCGCTGCACGTCGTTCGGGTACGCGGCCGGGTCCAGGCCCTTGTTGGGGGAGATGAACCCGCCCTGGCCGGCCGCGATCTTCGCCGCGTCGGTGGAGGCCAGCCAGGTGAGCAGCGCCTGGGCGCCCTTGCCGTCCTTGAGCGCGATCGCCGCGTCGCCGCCGGTCACCACGGGGGCCTCGGGGCCGACCGCGGGGAACGGGAAGACCTTCGCGTCCGTGCCGATCTTCGCCTTCGTCTGCGCGATGTTCACGCTGACGAAGTCGCCCTCGTAGACCATGGCGGCCTTCGGCTGCTCCCCGCCGGTGAACGTCTGGGTGACGGACGTCGGGAACTCGGTCTGGAGCGCGCCGTCGGCCCCGCCCGCGATCAGCGACGGCTTGCCGAACAGCTGCGCCAGCGTGGTCAGCGCGTCCTTGACGGACGGGTCCGTCCACTTGATCTTGTGCTGGGCGAGCTGGTCGTACTTCTCCGGACCGGCCTGGGAGAGATAGATGTTCTCGAACCAGTCGGTGAGCGTCCAGCCGTCCGCGCCGCCCACCGAGACCGGCGTGACACCCGAGGCGGACACCGTCTCGGCGGTCTTCAGGAAGTCCTGCCAGGTCTTCGGCTCGCTCGCGCCCGCGTTCTCGAACGCCTTGGCGTTGTACCAGATCAGCGACTTGTTGGCGGCCTTGAAATACACCCCGTACTGGGTGCCGTCCACCGCGCCGAGGTCCTGCCAGACCTTGGCGTAGTTCTTGCTCAGCTCGGCCTTGGCCTCGGCGCCGACCGGCTTGGCCCACTTCTTCGCCACGGCCTGCTGGATCGCCCCCACCTGCGGGATCATCGCGACGTCCGGCGGCTGCCCGCCCGCGATCTTCGTACCGAGGAAGTTGACGATCGGGTCCTGCGCCGGCACGAACGTCACCTGCGCGCCGGTCCGCTTCTCGAACTCGTCGAGCACCTTGACGAAGTTGGCCTGTTCCGGCCCCGTCCAGACCGCGGCGACCGAGAGCTTCTCACCGTCCAGTTTCGGTAAAGCGACACTCGGAGCGGAGTCCTCGGCCGCCGTGGGGCCGCCCTTGTCCGTCTTCTTCTCTCCGCCGTCACCGTCGCCGCCGCAAGCGGTGAGGGCCAGTGCGCCGGCGGCGGTGAACACCACGGCCGCTCTGCGAATACGAAGGGTTGTGCGCATTCCTGCCCCGTCTCTCTGTGCGCGTGCGCCGGACCGGCGCCGGTCCTGAAAGCCAGCGCTCCCGGTCATGCGTCACGTCGTCGTGTGCGCACAGTCCTATGCCCGGCGTCCGGGGGCCGCAATACCGTGCCCGGCCACAACTCCTTGATCGTGATGGGCTCGTGACGTGTCGTCAGTGCAGGTATCCGGCCATTGGGGGACGATCGGGCCGCCCGGCTCCGGCGCCGCTCAGGGCGTGTCGGGGGGCCGGTCCGGGGTGGCCCCGGCGCGCGTCGGGGTGCGGAAGGGGGGCGGCTCCGGCGCGCCGTCGGACGCGCCGGAGCCGGGGTCAGGGGACCAGAGGCGCGAGGGGCTGTGCGTGCACCGAACGCGCCGCCCGCTCCAGCGCGCTGGCGAGCAGCGCCAGGTCCGTCGGCCCGTTGCCCAGCTCCCGGACCGGGCGGCGGGTGGGCGGATCACCCATCCGCTCCCACTCCAGCGGCACCACCGTCGGCCGCAGCGTCGCCGTACGCGGGATGCGGCCCGTCACCCTGCCCCCCTGGAACGGCGTGACCCGCCCGTCCGGATGCCCCAGCCGGCCCCGGCCCGGCGCCGGTTCGTCCGGCGAGGGCGGCAC
>NZ_JAKRGC010000429.1 GCF_022347745.1 Streptomyces sp. OfavH-34-F | reverse complement strand
GGGGGGGGGGGGGGGGGGGGGGGGGGGGGGGGGGGCGCCTGCGGCGGGCCTGTTCCCCACCCCGCCCCTTCCCGAAACCGGGGCGCCGCCCCGGACCCCGCGCCTCAAACGCCGGCGGGGCTGAGGTTGCGGGGGCGCCGCCCCGGTCCTCGCCCCGCCCCCCGGCCGTCGGCTGGGCCGGGCACCGGTGGTGTTGCTCCGGCACCCGTGCTCCGGTCGGCGGCCGGGGCGGTGGTGGGCGTCAGATGCGGTCCAGGACGCGGGCCAGGAGGGAGCCCATGCGGGTCGCGGAGTCGCGGCCGGCCTGGAGGACCTCCTCGTGGTTCAGCGGTTCGCCGCTGAGCCCCGCCGCCAGGTTGGTGACCAGGGAGATGCCGAGGACCTCGGCCCCCGCCTCGCGGGCCGCGATGGCCTCCAGGACCGTGGACATGCCGACGAGGTCGCCGCCCATCACGCGCACCATGCCGATCTCGGCCGGCGTCTCGTAGTGCGGGCCGGGGAACTGGACGTACACCCCCTCTTCGAGGGTCGCGTCCACCTCCTTGCACAGGGCCCGGAGGCGGGGCGAGTACAGGTCGGTCAGGTCCACGAAGTTCGCCCCGACGATGGGGGAGGCCGCCGTGAGGTTGATGTGGTCGCTGATCAGGACCGGCTGGCCGGGGCGCATCCCCTCGCGCAGCCCGCCGCAGCCGTTCGTCAGGACGACGGTCCGGCAGCCGGCGGCGACGGCCGTCCGCACCCCGTGGGCGACGGCGCCCACGCCGCGGCCCTCGTAGAAGTGCGTACGGCCCAGGAACACCAGGGCCCGCTTGTCGCCGATGACGTGCGAGCGGACCGTGCCGCCGTGGCCCTCCACGGCCGGGGCGGGGAAGCCGGGCAGCGCGGTCACCGGGAACTCCGCTTCCGGAACGCCGAGCGCGGCGGCGGCGGGCGCCCAGCCCGAGCCCATCACGAGGGCGACGTCGTGAGTCTCGGCACCGGTCAGCTCGCGCAGGCGGGCGGCGGCGTCGGCGGCGGCGGCGTACGGGTCGCCCTGGATGTGGTCCGGAATAACTGATGCGTTCACGCGGATGAGGGTAACCGCTGAACCCCTACGCGCGTAGATGCCCTGGTACAGAGTCTTGCGACATTTGTTCGTGCGTTCCGACAATCGGGCCCCGGGCCCCGGGGTGGACCCGGGGCAAAGGGGCAGGTCGCCGCCGTTCTCCACGGTGGCCCCTGCCGCGTCGCTCAGCAGGGACGCTTGCGGAGTTCCATCACATAATCGTGCGGCGCGCCCGCCGATTCGGCCGCGTCCGCGATCTCGCCGAGGTAGCGGGCGGAGGGCAGCCCGCCCTCGTAGCCGTTCAGCACGTAGATCCAGGCCGGCTCCTCGCCGTCCAGCGTGTGCACCCGGATGCGCATGCGGCGGTAGATGTCCAGGCCGACGCCCTCCCAGCGGTCCATGGAGTCCTCGTCCATGGGGGCCAGGTCGTACAGGGCCACGAACACCTGCGAACGGGGCGCCTCGACCACGGTCGCCAGCGCTCCCTCCCAGCCCATCTGCTCCCCGCCGAACGTCAGCCGCCAGCCGTTCAGCCAGCCGGTGCCGCGCAGCGGTGAGTGCGGGGCGCGGCGCGTCATCAGCCGCGCGTCGAGGTTGCCGGCGTACGCGGCGTAGAGCGACATGTGATCGAGGGTACGGGAGTACGGCGCGGGAGCGGCGGTTCCTGAGCGGAAGGCCCCCGTACGTGCGCTCCGGAGCACGTTTGGAGGGCCCCGGGGCGAAGCACCTTGGCGCGTGCGGGACAATGAAGTACGTACTGCATTCCACCGGGGCGATCCCCCGGACCCCCGGCCGGGGAGGCGTACGGCCGCGGGACGAGAAACGCGAGGCGGACTTTTCGTGACCCGGATCGTGATCATCGGCGGCGGACCCGGCGGGTACGAGGCGGCACTGGTGGGCGCCCAGCTGGGCGCGGAGGTGACCGTCGTCGACTGCGACGGTCTCGGCGGCGCGTCCGTCCTCACCGACTGCGTGCCCTCGAAGACCCTGATCGCGACGGCCGAGGTGATGACCACCTTCGACTCCTCGTACGAGGAGCTGGGCATCATCGTCGCCGACGACACCCCGCACATCGAGCAGGCCGCGCGTGTGGTCGGCGTCGATCTGGGGAAGGTCAACCGGCGCGTGAAGCGCCTGGCGCTGGCCCAGTCCCACGACATCACCGCCTCCGTCACCCGCGCCGGCGCCCGTGTGATGCGCGGGCGCGGCCGGCTGGACGGCCTGCAGGCCGCGGACGGCTCCCGCACGGTCGTCGTCACCTCGGCGGACGGCACCGAGGAGACCCTCACCGCAGACGCCGTGCTGATCGCGACCGGCGGCCACCCCAGGGAGATCCCGGACGCCCAGCCGGACGGCGAGCGCATCCTCAACTGGACCCAGGTCTACGACCTCGACGAGCTGCCGCAGGAACTCATCGTCGTCGGTTCGGGTGTGACGGGCGCGGAGTTCGCCGGCGCCTACCAGGCCCTCGGCTCCCGGGTCACGCTCGTCTCGTCCCGCGACCGGGTGCTGCCCGGCGAGGACCCCGACGCCGCCGCCGTCCTGGAGGACGTCTTCCGGCGGCGCGGCATGAACGTCATGGCCCGCTCCCGCGCGCAGGCCGCCAAACGCGTCGGCGACCGCGTCGAGGTGACCCTCGCGGACGGCCGGGTCATCTCCGGCACGCACTGCCTGATGGCCGTCGGCGCCATCCCGAACACCGCGGGCATGGGCCTGGAGGAGGCCGGCGTCCGGCTCAAGGACTCCGGGCACATCCACACCGACAAGGTCTCCCGCACCAGCGCGCCCGGCGTCTACGCGGCCGGTGACGTCACCGGCGTCTTCGCCCTCGCCTCGGTCGCCGCCATGCAGGGCCGCATCGCGATGTACCACTTCCTCGGCGACGCGGTGGCCCCGCTGAACCTCAAGACGGTCTCCTCGAACGTCTTCACCGACCCGGAGATCGCCACCGTCGGCTACACCCAGGCCGACATCGACGCCGGCAAGATCGAGGCGCTCGTCGTCAAGCTGCCGCTGCTGCGCAACCCGCGCGCCAAGATGCAGGGCATCCGGGACGGCTTCGTCAAGATCTTCTGCCGTCCCGGCACCGGCATCGTGGTCGGCGGCTGCGTCGTCGCCCCGCGCGCGAGCGAGCTGATCCATCCCATCTCGATCGCGGTCGACAACAACCTGACGGTCGAACAGATCGCGAACGCCTTCACCGTGTACCCGTCCCTGTCGGGATCGATCGCGGAGGTGGCCCGCCAGCTGCACAGCCGCAAGCGCACGGGGGGGTCGTGACGGCGGCGGAGAGACATCCGCAGGGGAACGCCCGCTGATCGCCGAGTGACAACCAGGTGACTTCCTATATCACTTGGCGACCGGCTGTGTGTGCAACTTCTGCTATTCGGCGCAAACTGCTGAAAACTCTCGTCCGGTCACGTTACTGTCAGTTTCGTGTTCGCTGCAGAACGTCGTCAGTTGATCCTCGAAATGGTGCGTGCCAACGGGGCGGTATCGCTCCGTGAGCTCGCCCGCGTCGTCCAGACCTCCGAAGTGACCGTACGGCGGGACGTGCGGGCGCTGGAGGCAGAAGGACTCCTCGACCGCCGGCACGGCGGTGCGGTCTTGCCGGGCGGTTTCACGCGGGAGTCCGGCTTTCCGCAGAAATCCCATCTCGCCACCGCGGAGAAGACGGCCATCGCCGACCTGGCCGCCGGCCTCGTCGAGGAGGGCGAGGCCATCGTCGTCGGCGCCGGTACGACCACGCAGGAGCTGGCCCGCCGGCTCGCGCGCGTCCCCGGCCTGACCGTCGTCACCAACTCCCTGCTCGTCGCGCAGGCGCTGGCCCACGCGAACCGGGTGGAGGTGGTGATGACCGGGGGCACCCTGCGCGGGTCCAACTACGCCCTCGTCGGCAGCGGGGCCGAGCAGTCCCTCCAGGGGCTGCGGGTCTCCCGCGCGTTCCTGTCCGGGAGCGGGCTCACCGCCGAGCGCGGGCTCTCCACGTCCAACATGCTCTCCGCGAGCGTGGACCGGGCGCTGGTGCAGGCCGCGGCGGAGGTCGTGGTCCTCGCCGACCACACGAAGCTCGGCTCCGACACCATGTTCCAGACCGTGCCGACCGACCTCATCACCCATCTGGTGACGGACGAGCCCGCCGCGCACGACGACCGCGCGGCGGCGGAGCTGCAGGCGCTGGCGGACCAGGGCGTGCGGATCGCCGTCGCGGGCGCAGGGCCCTCC
>NZ_JAKRGC010000428.1 GCF_022347745.1 Streptomyces sp. OfavH-34-F | reverse complement strand
CGCACCCGCGCCTGCCGTGGCCACCGTGCCCCCCGCGTCCACCGAGCCCGCCGTACCCGCGACCGCCCCGGCCGAGCCCGCACCCGCCCCGGCCGACCCGCTCCCGTCCCGGGAGGACCTCGTCGCCGCCGCCTTCGCCGCCGTGCTCCGCGAGACCGACGTCCCGCGCGACCGGAGCTTCTTCGACCTCGGCGGCGACAGCATCATGTCCATCCAACTGGTCAGCCACCTGCGCCAGTCCGGCCTCGTCCTCATCCCGCAGGACATCTTCGAGCACAAGACCGTCCAGGCACTCGCCCGCGTCGCCCGGGAGACCGGGCGACGGACCACGGGCGCCGAATCGGCGGCCGTGGGCGACGTCCCCCTCACCCCGATCGTCCACTGGCTGCGCGACCAGGGCGGTCCCGTCGACGGCTTCCACCAGGCCGTACTGCTGCGGGTACCCGGCGGCCTGCGCACCGACCGGCTGACCACCGCCGTCCAGGCGCTCATCGACCACCACGACGCCTTCCGGCTCCGCCTCGACCGCTCGACGCCCGGCTGGTCCCTGGAGGTCAGGCCGGTCGGCAGCGTCCGCGCCGCCGACACCGTACGCCGCGTACCGGCGGAAGACGCCGAGGGCGACGGGCTTCTGCGGCTCCTGTCACGGGAGACGGCACGCGCCCAGCGGGAACTCGACGTCACGGCCGGGCGCATGATCCGCGTCGTCTGGTTCGACGCGGGCCCCGACCGGCCGGGCCGGCTCCTCTTCATGGCCAACCACCTCGCCTGCGACGGCGTCTCCTGGCGCGTCGTGGTGCCCGACCTCGTCGGCGCCTACCAGGACGCCGAAGCCGGCCGCACGCCCGCGCTCCGCCCGGTCGAGACATCGCTGCGGCACTGGAGCCGGTCCCTGACGGAACAGGCCCGCACGCCCGAACGGCAGGCCGAACTCCCCCTGTGGGAAACGATGCTCGACGTCCAGGGCCCCCGGTTCGCCCGGCGCCCCCTGGACACGGCCCGCGACACCACCGGCACCGCCCGCTCCCGCACCGTCGTCTACGACGCAGAGCGCGCCCGCCACCTCTTCACCACCATCCCGCTCGCCTTCCACTGCGAGATCAACGACGTGCTGCTCACCGCGCTCGCCGTGGCGGTCCAGCGCTGCCTCGGCACCACGGGGGACGTGCTGATCGACGTCGAGGGCCACGGCCGTGAACCCGTGGTGCCCGGCGCCGACCTGTCCCGCACGATCGGCTGGTTCACCAGCATGTACCCGGTGCGCATGGCACCCGGCATCGCGCACACGGCGGTGCCCTCGGGAGCCGAACTCGGCGCCGCCCTGCGCCGGGTGAAGGAACAGCTGCGCGCCATCCCCGACAAGGGCATCGGCTTCGGCATGCTCCGCCACCTCGGCCCCGACGAGGGACGCCGCGCACTGGCCGCGGCCGCGCCCCGGGACATCGGCTTCAACTACTTCGGCCGCTTCCTGCTGCCCTCCGAGGGCGGCGACCAGGACTGGTCGCCCGCGCCCGAGACCGGCATGACGGCGGGCGCCGACGCCGACATGCCGCTCGACCACCCGCTCTCCGTCAACGCCCTCACCGAGGACACCGCGCAGGGCACCGCGCTGCGCATCGCGTTCTCCTGGGCCCAGGACGCCGTCGACGACGAGCGCGTCGACGCACTGATCGACCACTGGTTCGAGGCGCTCGACGCCCTGGCCGAGCACGCCGCGCAGCCGGGCGCCGGCGGACGCACCCCGTCGGACTTCCCCCTGGTCACCCTCGACCAGCGGGACATCGAACTGCTGGAACGCGACCACCCCGGCCTGGACGAGATCCTGCCGCTCTCCTCGCTCCAGCAGGGCATGCTCTACCACCTGCTCCTGGGCTCGCTGAACAGCCCGGACGACGGCACGGCCGAGGACTCGGCCCACGCGCTGTACACCGTCCAGTTCTGGCTCGAGCTGGACGGCGACCTGGACACCACCGCCATGCGCCGGGCCTTCCGCACGCTCCTGGACCGCCACCGCAACCTCGGCGCCGCCTTCGTGCACACCGGCCTCGCCCAGCCCGTCCAGATATTCCGGCCCGGCGTCGACGTGCCCTGGCGCGACCGCGACCTGAGCGCACTGCCCCAGGACGAGCAGGAACGCGAGATGGAACGGCTCCTGGCCCAGGAACGCTCCCGGCCCTACAACCCGGTCGAGGCACCGCTGCTGCGGGTACTCCTCGCCGACCTCGGCGGCGGCCGCCGCCGGCTGGTCCTGTCGACGCACCACATCCTGCTGGACGGCTGGTCCCTGCCCGTCGTCATCGGGGAACTGTTCGCCCACTACCGCGCGGAGGTCACCGGCACCCCGCACGGGCTGCCCGCCGGCACCCCGTTCCGCGAGTACGTGCGCTGGCTGTCCCACGTGGACACCGAGGCCGCCGAGGGCGCCTGGCGCACCGCACTGGCCGGCTTCACCCCCACCCGGATCGGCGACCGCGACCCCGGCGAGCCGCTGCCCTCGCGGCACCTGCGCTTCTCCCTCGACGCGTCGGAGACGAACGCGCTGGCGGGCACCGCCAGGCGGCACGGGCTGACGCTCGCCACCGTGCTCCAGGCCTGCTGGGCGCTCGTGCTCGGCGAGGAGACCGGCTGCCCCGACGTCGTGTTCGGCTCGGTGGTCTCCGGGCGCCCGGCCGAACTGCCGGGCGTGGAGAAGATGGTGGGCCTCTTCATCAACACCCTCCCGACCCGGGTGCGCATCGACCCCGCCGAGTCGCTCGGCGACCTCTTCGCCCGCATCCAGGACGAGCAGACCAAACTTCTGCCCTACCAGCACATCAGCCTCACCGACATCCGCCGCATCACCGACAGCGGCGACATGTTCGACACGATGATGTCCTTCGCCAACTACCCCTTCGACGGCGAGGCCCTGCGCCGCCCCGCCCCCGGCCTGGAACTCGTCCGCGCCTCGGGCGACGACCGGCAGCACTACCCGCTGGGCGTCGTCATCAGCCACCGCGACGACCTGCTGACCGTGCAGGTCGAGTACCGCCCCCACCTCATCGCCCCGGACCGGGCCGACGACCTCGCCCGGCGCTTCGTCGCCCTGCTGCACCACAGCGCGCGGGCACCGCACACCAAGGTCGGCGCGGTCGACTCGACCGCCCTCCTCGCGGGCGGCGAACCCCACGACCCCGCGACCGGCACCCCCGCCGCCGACGACCACACCACCGGCCCGTCGGCCCTCGACGGGGAGACCGGCGTACTCCTCGCGCTGCGCGAGGAGGGCAGCCGCCCGCCGCTGTTCTGCGTACACCCCGCAGCCGGCATCGCCTGGTCGTACGCGGGCCTCACCGGCCCCCTGGGCGCCGACCAGCCGCTGTACGGACTCCAGGCACGCGGCCTGGACGGGACACGGATTCTGCCGGGAACGATCACCGAGATGGCGGCGGACTACGTGGCCCGGATACGCACCGTGCAGCCCACCGGCCCCTACCACCTGCTCGGCTGGTCCTTCGGCGGCATCGTCGCCCACGAGATGGCCGTACAACTCCAGCGCGCCGGACAGGAGGTCGGCCTGCTCGCCGTCCTCGACGCCATACCGGCCACCGCCCCGGCCGACGACACCCCCGGCCACGACGGCGCCGCCTGCGACGGAGCGGACGGCGACCGCCCGGACAGCGCCGCACCCCGGTTCGGCCCCGACCACGTCATGCGCACGGTCCTCCAGTTCTTCGGATACGACCCCGCCCTGTGGGCCGACGAGGAGATGACCTACCCCCGGTTCCTGGAGATCGCCCGCGCCTACCCCGGACTCCTCGCCACCTTCGACGAAGCCATGATCGAAACCCTCTGCCGCGTCTACACCAACAACGCCGTCCTCTCCCACGACCACACCCCCTCCCGCTACACCGGCGACCTGCTGGTCTTCACCGCCCTCGAAACCTCGGCCGAGGAAGCCGCACGCCAGTGGCAGCCGTACGTCGACGGCGGCAAGCCCGACGTACGGCCCGTGGACTGCCCCCACGCCGAGATGGGCAGGCCGGGCCCGCTCGCGGAGATCGCCGAGGCCCTCGTCCTGCCGCTGCGGGGCCAGGGCGCGGGGTCGGACGTGGAGCGGTGAGCGGCCCCGGCCACCCGCCGCTGCCGCTGACCACGGCCCAGCGCGGCATCTGGCTGGGCGAACGGCTCGCGGGGGCCGGGCGCTTCCACGTGGGCGTGTCCCTCGACATCGCCGGACCCCTGGACCCCGGCCTCATCGAGACGGCCTTCGCCGCGGCCGTCGCCGAATCGGCGCCGCTGCGCGCCCGCTTCACGGTCGCCGACGGCGGC
>NZ_JAKRGC010000427.1 GCF_022347745.1 Streptomyces sp. OfavH-34-F | reverse complement strand
GGCCCGGTCCGCCGGGGCGAACAGGCACAGGCAGCCCGCACAGGCCGCGTCCAGGGGGGCGAGGCCCCGGGTCGCCAGGGCCACCCGTGCCTCGTAGCGCACCGGCAGCGCGTCCTCCTCGACGCGCAGGGTCAGGCCGGAGGCGTCGGCGCTCACGCGCAGCACCTCCGCGAGGCCCCCGGCGGCCACCGGGCGGGCGTGGTGGAGGTCGGCCCGGACCTCGCGCAGCAGGCCCGCGAGGGGGGCGCAGTCACTGGGCACATGGTGCTCGTAGCCGAGGCCGTCGCGCAGGGAGACCAGATGGGCGGCGTGGTCGCCGAGCGGTCCCGTCACCAGCACCCGGTCGCCGGGGCGGACGCGGTCCGGGCCGAGCGGGGGCCCCGGGCGCTCCCCGAACGCGGTGGCCGTGACATAGACCCGGTCGGCCTCTCCGGCGCGCACGATCTGGGTGTCCACCGCGGTGACGGCCACCCCGGCCTCGGCGGCGGCCCCCCGGATCGACGCGGTGAGCCGGTGGACCAGATCGAGCGGCAGCCCGGCCTCCAGCACGATGCCGAGGGCCAGATGGCGCGGGTCGGCCCCGGTGGCCGCGAGGTCATTGACGGCACCGCAGACGGCGAGTCGGCCGATGTCCCCGTCACCGAAGAACGGCGGGTCCACGACGTAGGTGCCGGCGCGCACGACGAGCCCGGCGCCCTGCGGGGCGGGCTCCGGGGCGAGGGCCCGGCCGATCAGCTCGCGCGTCTCCGGCCCGAAGCCGACCTGCGCGGTGTACCGGTCCCGTGTGTACGTCACGAAAGCCACCCCCCGATGCGTGCGTCACGACCCTGCACATCATGCTGCGGGCGCGGGGGCGCGCCTACCCGTGTTGTCGGTAGGGGGTGCGCTAAGGGCGGTCGTACGCGCGCAGCAGGAGGGCCGCCGCGATCGCGGCCAGGGCGGGGAGGGCGCCGAAGCCGGCCAGGATGCCGGCGCGGGCGGTGAAGGACTGCGCGGCGGCGTCGCCCGCGCCGGAGGAGACGTAGCCGGTGAGCTGGAGGACCAGGCCGTAGAGGAACGGGCCCGCCGCCACGCCCAGCCCCTCGGCGGTCGAGAACACCCCGGAGAGCACGCCTCCTTGGCGGCGCCCGGTGGCGGCCGTGTCGCGGGCGATGCAGTCCGGCAGCATCGCGTACAGGTAGAGCAGCTGGCCCGCGTGGCCGGTGCCGGCCAGGGCCATCGTGACCAGGACGGCGCCCTGCGGCAGCAGCGGGGAGGCCAGGAAGAGCAGGCATCCCGCCGCGAACAGGGTGGTGGCCAGGGCGTAACCGCGCGGCCCGCGCAGCCGGGACCACAGCGGCATGGTCAGCAGGTTCGGTGCGACGAACGCCGCCACGAGCGGGCCGACCCCGGCGGAGTCGTGCAGCACATGGCCGGCGAAGTACGGGGCGCCCGCGAGCAGTACCCCGGTCGCGACGGACTGGAGCACCACGCAGCGCAGCAGCGCCGCGAACGGCGGGTTGGCGCGGGCGGCGGCGAACTGCTCCCGGAGGGAGGGCTGCGCGGCGCGCTGCTCCGTACGGGCCCCGCCCTCCCGCGTACCGGCCGTGCCGGCGAACACCCACAGGGCGCCGAGCCCCACCACGGCCGCGCCGAACACGCCCGCCCAGCGGTGGCCCGCCAGACCCCCGCCGCCCGCGTCCACCAGGGCGGGAGCGGCGGCCCCCGTGACGAGGGCCGCCACACCGATGACCGCGACCCGGCCCGCGACCAGGCGCAGCCGGTCCTCCTCGCGGTCCGCGAGGTCGGCGGGCATCGCCGCGTACGGGACCTGGAAGAAGGCGAAGGCGGTCGCGGTGAGGAGGTAGCCGGCGGCGGTGAACCAGGCACCGGCCGTGCCGGGCAGCGGGCCCGCGAAGGTCAGGGCGAAGCCGAGCGCCATGACGAGCCCGGCCCCCAGCACGTACGGGCGGCGGGAGCCCCAGCGGGTGCGGGTGCGGTCACCGGCCCGGCCCACGAACGGGTTGAGGACGACGTCCCACGCCTTCGGCAGAAAGACGACCGCACCGGCCAGCGCGGCGCCGACGCCGAGCGTGTCCGTGAGGTACGGGAGCAGCAGGAGACCGGGCAGCGTGGTGAACGTGCCCGTGACGAGCGAGCCCGAGGCGTAGCCGAACCGCACCCGGCGGGTGGGCCCCGGGGTGCGTGCGGGCGCGGATGCGGGCGTGGCGGAACGGTCGCCGCCGGTGTCGGTGATGGCCATCGCGGTGCCTCCTCGGAAAGCTCCGCCGAGGGAACGGGGGAGGTCCCTCGGCGGAGCAGCCGGGGCTCAGCATCACCGACCCGCCATGGACGCCGCTTAAGCCGGTTCGTCGCAGGTGCGCACCTTCCTGCCATGCATTTTGTGGCCACCGGGGACGGGTGGCCGGGTCCGGCCGGCAGCCCCACCATGTGCCGAGAGAAGGGGAGGGACATGACAGTCGACAACCGCACGACCTCGGCTCCCGCCACCCACGGACTGGCGGCAGCGGCTGCGGGGAGCGCGGGGGCCGCCCAGCACCTGATCCACCGCCCGGCCGCCCGGTCCTACTACGGCCTGGACGCGCCGAGTCAGGGCGAGGAGCACTTCACTCTCGTCGGCGACACCCCCGTGGCCCACCCGCTCTTCAACGACGGCCCCGGCCGCTTCCACGACCTCCAGATCGCCACCACGGGCGTGCGGGACGTGGGCGAACTCGTCGGCCACCGCTACTTCGGCGTGCCCGGGGACCGTCCCGGCCTCTTCTACCGCTTCTCGCTGGACCTCACCGACCTCTCCGCCTGGCGCACCGGCCCGGCCGGCGGGGGCGTGGTGATGGAGACCCGGCTCAGGGCCCGGCCCACCCAGGTGGTCGCCGAGGTGCCGCGCGGCCTGGACTTCCATCTCGACGTACGGATCGACGGGCGGCCGTGCGCCGTCGGCTCGGCCGGGATGGTCTTCCTGATGCCGAACCTGTACCGCAAGCACGTCGCGCACGCCCGGCAGGCGATGCGTGCCGCGCCCGAACTGAACGACGTCCCCGACGCCCCGCCCCGCCCGGCCGGGGCCGCCGAGGTGAGCCGGTGCGCCGGGGAGAACGTGGTGATCAGCGAACCGGTGGACGCCTCGCGCGGCCGGCTCAGCAGCTGGGTGCTGTCCGCCCCGGTGAGCCCGGTCTTCGACGTCACGGACCCGCGCCAGGAGGGGCAGTTCTCCGGACTGCACCTGCTGGAGGCGCTGCGCCAGTGCTCGCTGCTCGCCGCCGGCCGGACGCACGGCCTGGAGCCGCGGCGCAGCACCCTGGGCGGCTGCCAGGTGCACTTCCGGGGCCAGGCGGAACGCGCGCTGCCGCTGCGCTGCGTGGCGGTGGCCGGTCCGCTGGACCGGGACGCGGAGGGGCGGCCCTCGGTGCCGGTGACCCTGACCCTGACCCAGCAGCGGTGGGCCGTCGCCGAGGCCCGCACCCGCGTGATCCAGGACCACTGAGCGGTGGGCGCGGTGCGATTCGGCATCCTGGGCCCCCTGGAGGTCACCGGCGGCGCCCCGGCGGCGGCGAAGCTCCGGGGCGTCCTGGGCACCCTGCTGGTGCGCGCCAACGAGGTCGTGTCCGTGGACAGCCTCATCGACGAGCTGTGGCCCGACGCCCCGCCGCGCACCGCCCCCACGACCCTCCAGGTGTACGTCTCGCATCTGCGCAAGGCCCTGCGCGCCGCCGACCCGCACCACGGCCGGGAGACGCTGGTCACCCGCCGCCCCGGCTATCTGGCGCGCGTCACCCCGGACGAACTCGACAGCACGGCCTTCCTCGGCCTGTCGCGGCGCGGCCACCAGGCGCTGCACGAGGGCGACTTCGCGGCCGCCGCCGACCTCCAGCGCCGGGCGCTCGCCCTGTGGCGGGGTCCGCTGCTCTCCGACATCCCGCACGGGCCCCTGCTGGAGGGCGCCGCCGTCCGTATGGACGAGGCCCGCACCACGGCGCTCGACGAGCGGGTCCGGGCCGAACTGCACCTGGGCATGCACCGCGAACTGGTCCCCGAACTCCATGAGCTGGCGGCGGAGTACCCGCTGCGCGAGGAGTTCCACACGCATCTCATGGTGGCGCTGTACCGGTGCGGGCGGCAGGCCGAGGCCCTGCGGGTGTTCACGCTGCTGCGGCAGACCCTGGTGGACGAGCTGGGCATCGAACCGGGCCCGGAGTCGCGCCGGCTCCAGCGGCTCATCCTGGCCGGCGACCCGGAACTGGCCCGCCCCGCACCGGACGCGCGCACCGCCCGGCGGACCGGCGGTGAGGACCGCGCCCTCCCCCGCCCCCTGG
>NZ_JAKRGC010000426.1 GCF_022347745.1 Streptomyces sp. OfavH-34-F | reverse complement strand
CGCCACGGCGGCGGGCCGCACGCGGCGCGGGTAGGCCGTCCGGTCGGCGAGGCCGGCCGTCGCGGCGTAGAAGTCCGTCAGCCGCTCCAGCGCACGGCGGCGCTCCCGCTCGCCGTCCCCCGACGCGCTCAGCGAGCGGGCGTACTCGCGGAGCAGGTCGTGGTAGCGGTAGCGGTCCGGTACCGGCTCCCGCAGCAGATGGCAGGCCACCAGCCCCTCCAGCAGCCGCTCCGTCGTGTCGTACGGCAGATCCAGCAGGGCGGCCGCCGCAGGAGTCGTGAACTCCGGCCCGGGGTGCAGCCCGAGCAGGCGGAACGCGGTCCGCTGCTGCGCCGTGAGCCCCCGGTACGACAGGGCGAACGCGCGGGCCATCTCCTGTTCCTGATCCGCGCTGTGGATCTCCGCGAGCCGTTCGGGGCTCCGGGCGAGACGCTCCGCGAGGACGCCCAGGGTCCAGGAGGGGCGGGCGCGGAAGCGGTGTGCCACCAGCTCGATCGCGAGGGGGAGCAGGCCGCACATCCGCACGATGCGCGCGATCTGCCCGGGGTCACCGGTGCGTGCCTCCCCGGCGAAGCGGCGGAACAGCTCGACGGCGTCCGTCTCCGGCAGCACGTCGAGCGCGACGGACAGCGCCTGCGGTATGCCGGTCAGGTGCCGGCGGCTGGTGACGATCGTCAGGCACGACGTACCGCCCGGCAGGAGCGGCCGGACCTGGCCGGGTCCGGTCGCGTCGTCGAGGACGACGACCACCCGGCGCCCGGCCAGCATGGTCCGCCACAGCGCGGTACGCCCCTCCAGCTCCGCCGGGATGGAGAAGGCGGGGGCGCCGAGCAGCCGGAGCAGGGTGGCCAGCGCAGCCCGCGCGGTGAGCGGGTCCTCGGCGGGGGAATGGCCGCGCAGATCGATGTACAGCTGGCCGTCCGGGTAGGCGTCGGCGAGCAACTGGGCGGTGGCGACGGCCAGGGCGGTCTTGCCGACCCCGGCCATGCCGCTGACCGCCTCCACCGTCACGACGGAGTCGCCCCGCGCCACCCGGTCGGCGATCGCCGACGTCAGCGTCCGCAACTCGGACCGCCGGCCGACGAGGGGCGGCTGCTGGGGCAGATTGCGGCGCGGCGGTACGGGGGGCGTGGACGCGTCGGCCCCGGCCGCCGGGGATGCCTCGGCGGATCGCGTCGCCCCCGCCGCCCCGGCCACCCTCGCCGCTTCCGCCAGCCCGGCCGCCCGGGGTGTCTCGGCCGTCCCGGAGGGCCCTGCGGGCCCGGACACCCCGGCTGCGTCCGCCGCACCGGCTGTGTCCGCAGCCCCGGACGCTTCCCCCGCCCCGGCCGTTTCCCCCGCGCCGGGTGTGGGAAGCGCGCCGCGCGACGGGCTCTCGGTCCGTTGCGCAGGGCCGCCGTGCGGCAGCTCGTGAGCCGGTCTGCGTTCCAGCACCCCTTGATGGATGAGGTTGAGTTCGGCCCCCGGCAGCGCCCCGTACTCCGCCATCAGCGACTGCCGGGCGCGCTGGTAGACGCGGAGCGCCTGCCCGTAGCGGCCACTGCCGTACAGGGACACCATCAGCAGCCCGATCAGGTTCTCGTCGTCGGGGTGGCGCTCGACCAGGGCCGTCAGTTCGCCGATCTGCTCGGCGAACCGTCCCAGCCGCAGCGCGGCCGCGATGCGCGCGGTGCTGGCGTTCAGCCGCGACTCCATCAGCGTCCGCCGCACCCGCTCCGCCCAGAGCCCGGGCAGCCCCGCCAGGGCGTCGCCCTGCCACAACTCCTCGGCTCGGGTCAGCAGTTCGACCGTACGGGCGTCGTCGGCCCCGGCGAACGCCGCGTCGACACACGTCTGGAAGCGCTGGCGGTCCACCGAGCCGCGCGGGGTGCGCAGGGTGTAGGTGTGCGCCCCGCTGTCGATGACCGGCGCGTCCGGGCCGGTCCCGGCCTCCCGCAAGCACCTGCGCAGGCGCGAGACGTACGAGTGCGTGTTCTCGCGCGCGCGAGCGGGAGGGTCACCGTCCCACAGCCGGTTCATCAACTCGCCGATGGCGAGCGGCCGCCCCGCGTCGAGAGCGAACGCCGCCAGCAGCACCCGTTCCTTGTCCGACCCGAGCTTCAGCCAGTGCCCGTTCAGCCGCAGTCCTACCGGTCCCAGAACCTGGAATTCCACCAGCGCCCCCGCCGCTCCGATGGATGGTTCACGAGCATGACACCGGCCGCCGAATACCGCCATACAGCCTCGATGGACTTGGCGCGATCCGGCGCGCTCCCGATGGTCATTCGAAGTCGCGCCGGGGTAGAACGCGAATAGGGGCGGGCAAGGTCAATTGATCTCCGGGGGGTCGTACGGATGAATGACGCGAACGCGGTCGCGCGAGATCCTCACAGGAATGAGATCAGCGGCGACGCGACGATGAACGGACCCACGATCCAGGCCCGTGAAGTGCACGGCGGCGTTCATTTCCACCCCGCGTCGACCGCACGGGCCCGCCCCGTGCCACCACGCCAACTCCTCCCCGTACCGGCTCACTTCACCAACCGGCGGAGCGATCTGGACGCCTTGGACGGGTTACACGCCCACGGCTCCCGGCTGATCGTCGTCAGCGGCCGGGCCGGAATCGGGAAGACGACCCTGGTGTCCAAATGGCTGCGCTCGCTGTCCCCCGACTTCCCCGACGGGCAGCTGTACGCGGATCTGCGCGGGCACTCGGAGGGCGATCCGGTCGGCCCCGCGGAGGTGCTGGCCCAGTTCCTCCGCGCCCTGGGCGCCGGGGCCCCGTCCACCGACGCCGCCGAACTCGCCTCGCTGTGGCGGTCGCTCACCGCCGACCTCCGGATCGCGGTCATGCTCGACAACGCGTTCACCGCCGCCCAGATCAGACCCCTGCTGGTGGCGGGGACGGGCGGCCTCGTGGTCGTCACCAGTCGGCGCCGGCTGACCGGCCTGCGGATGCAGGGCGCCGGCTTCCACCAGCTGGACGCGCTCGGCCCCGACGACGGCGTCGAACTCCTCACCCGCGGCATCGGCGCCGAACGCGTCGCGGGCGAACTCCGCTCCGTACAGAAGCTGGTGGACCTGTGCGGCGGCCTGCCGCTCGCCGTCTGCCTGGCGTCCGCGCGGCTCGCGACCCGGCCGCGCCAGTCGGTCGAGGCGTTCGTCGACGCGCTCGCACGGAACACGGAGGGCGGCCGGCTGTCCGCCCTCGGAGTGGAGGGGGAGACCTCGGTGCGCAAAGCCCTGGACGCGTCGTACGCGGTACTGAGCCCGGACGGCGCCCGCCTGTACCGCACGCTGGGCCTGCTGCCCGTGCGCACCTTCGACGCGATGATCGCGGCGGCCGCCTGCGGACAGTCCCCGGACTGGGCGGAACGCGGGCTGGACGAACTGGTCGAGGCGAATCTCGTGGAGGACGCCGGACCCGCCAGCTGCCGCCTGCACGACCTCTTACGCCTGCACGCCCACGACCGCGCCCTGGAGGACGAGACGGCCGAAGCCCGCGAGGAGGCGCTGAGACGATTCTGCGACTGGTGCCTGCACACCGCGACGGCGGCGCAGGAGCGGCTGACGCCGGTCCAGTACACCCTCCCGAGGAGATACGCCCACCCGCCCGTCCTGCCGCTGCCCTTCGACGACGCCACCGGGGCGCTCGATTGGCTCGACACGTACCGCACCCAGCTCCTCGGCGCCGTCCGGCTGGCCGCGGAGAAGGGCTGGCACGACACGAGCTGGATGCTGGTGGACGCCATGTGGCCGCTGTTCCTGCGCCTGCGCCACTACGCGGACTGGATCGCGGCGCACCGGATCGGCCTGGACTCCGCCCGGCAGGCCGGAGACCGGGTGGCCGAACGCCAGATGCTCAACTCCGGGGCCATCGGCCTCAGCGCGGCCGGGCACACCGAGGAGGCCCTCACCTGGTACCGCGAGTCCCTGCACGCCGCGCGCGAGGCGGGCGACGTCAGGGACGAGGGGCAGGCGCTCCTCGGGCTCGGCACCTGCCACCGCGCGGCCGGCCGCCCCGCCGACGCCACGGAGCTCCTCAACCGGGCGATCACCGTGTGGGAGGGCTGCGGCTACCCGCGTGGCGCGGCCCTGGCCCGCATCATCCTCGGTGAGATCGCGCTGGCGGCGGACGCCCCCCGGGAGGCCGCCGAGTGCTTCCGCCGGGCCCACACCACCCTGGTCGCGGTGAACGACCCGCACGACGCCGCTACGAGCAGACGTTCGCCACGCTCATCGGTCTCCAGCTGCGCCCGCGCCGGCTGCGGGACGCCTCGCGGCTGTGGGCCTCCCTGACCGACGCCCGGGGCCTGGAGGGGCGCGACGCCCTGTGGGAGCAC
>NZ_JAKRGC010000425.1 GCF_022347745.1 Streptomyces sp. OfavH-34-F | reverse complement strand
GTCTGCGCCACGACAGGGCGGCGGCCAGCAGTGCCGTGCCGGCCCCCGCCGCCGCCGCGGCCGACATGCCGTGGACGAACGCCGCGCCGGTCTCCCGGACCAGGAAGGACCCGGCGCCCGTGTCCGGCCGGACGGCCCCGGTCAGCAGGTCCCAGTCGCTCCGGCCGCCGAGCAGGGCCTGCGCGGCCGGAAGGTCCCGGAGCCGGTCCTCGACGCGGGCGGTGAAGGCGGTGGCCAGGACCGAGCCGAGCACGGCGACCCCGAGGGTGGAGCCGACCTGCCGGGTGGCGTCGTTGAGGGCGGAACCCAGGCCGGACCTCGCCGGGGGCACCGCGGTCAGCACCAGCTCCGTCGCCACCGGTGCCACCAGCCCGCTGCCCACCCCGATCAGCGCCTCGAAGGCCAGGACGTGGGCGTACCCCGAGCCGGTGCCGAGCCGGGCCATGACGGCGAACCCGCCCGCGACCAGCACCAGCCCGGCCGACACCGGTACGCGTGCGCCGAAGCGCCGGAGCAGCGCGGGCGCGAGGGCGGCGCCCGCCGTCAGGGCGAGCGACAGCGGAATCGTCCGTACGCCCGCTTCCCAGGGGCTGTGCCCGCGTACCTGCTGGAGGTAGAGCGTGAGGACGAACATGGCGCCCATGCCGCAGAACGACGTCGCCGCGAGCGCGGTGCAGGCCGGCGCCATCGGGCCCCGCCGGAAGAGGGCGGGCGGCACCATCGGCGCGGCCGTGCGCAGTTCCCTGGCGGCGAAGAGGCCCAGCAGCAGGGCCGCGGCCGCGAACGCCGCCAGCACCGCCGTACTGGTCCAGCCCCGGCCGGGGGCTTCGATGACGGCCCACACCAGGGCCAGGAGTCCGGCGCACGACAGGACGGCGCCCTGCCGGTCGAGTCGGCCCGGCCGCGGGTCGCGGGACTCGGGCACCACCCGCAGGGCCGCGGCGGCCAGCGCCAGGGCGAGCGGGACGTTGATCCAGAACGCGGCCCGCCAGGTGGCGTGCTCCACCAGCCAGCCCCCGGCCAGCGGGCCGGCCAGCGCGCCGACGCCCGCGACGGCCGCCCACAGCGAGATCGCGCGCCGCCGGTCGGCTTCGTCGGAGAAGACGTGGACGATCGTCGCCAGCGTCGCCGGCATGAACAGCGCGGCGCCCAGACCCAGGCAGCAGCGTGCGACGACGACCTGCTCCACCGCGCCGGCCCGTGCGCCGAGCACCGACGCGAGCGCGCACAGGACCAGTCCGGCGACGAACGCGCGCCGCCGGCCGTAGGTGTCGCCCAGCGTGCCGGTGGCCAGGACGCAGCCGCCCAGGGCCAGCGCGTAACCGTCGACGATCCACTGCGTCTGGGCCATCGTGGGGCCCAGGTCCTCCTGGAGCGCCGGGATCGCGACGTTCAGCACGGTGAAGTCCAGCCCCAGCAGGAACAGGGCGGAGCACACCACGGCGGTGCTCGCCCATGCCCGCCGCCGGGAGAACGCGCCCGTGTCCCGCGCGGCGGGGAGGCCGTTTCGCGGAGCGGGCCGCTCCGTGCCGGGGCCGGTCTCCCCGGTCACCCGGACACCGGAGCGTCCGGGGCGGGGGTGCGTTCCTCGTCGCCGCGGCGCTGCCGGGCCGCCAGGGCCTGGGCGCGGCGTTCGGTGAATCGCGCGGCTCGGACGTCGAGCCGCTGGAGGTGGCCGGCCAGGGCCTCGCGGGCCTGTTCGCCCCGGGCACCGAGCCCTTCGACGTCGAAGATCCCGAGGCTGCGCAGGAGCGGGACGAGGACGTCGTCGTGGTGGATGCGCGGGTCGTACACGCCCGCGACGGCGATCTGCGCCGCCATCGGGGCGAACCCCGGCATGGCGTGGCCCGGCATCCGGAACGAGCGCACGTTCTCCTCCAGGGCCACCACGACCTCGTCCGGGGTGAGGGTGAGGGCGGCGCGCAGCACCTCGCGGTAGAAGACCATGTGCAGGTTCTCGTCCTGCGCGATGCGCGCCATCAGCCGCTCGCACACCGGATCACCGCTGAAGCGGCCGGTGTTGCGGTGACTGATCCGGGTGGCGAGTTCCTGCAGCGCCACGTACGCGATGCCGCTCAGGCACCCGGTGGCCGGTGATGCGAAGCCGGTGCTCAGCTGGGCCATCCGGGCCCGCTCCAGTGCGACGGGGTCCACGGCCCGGGTCGTGTGGAGGTAGCCGCGGATCGAGGAGGCGTGCCGGTCCTCCTCGGCGGTCCACCGGTTCAGCCATTCCCCCCACGCCCCGTCGCGGGTCGAGTTCACCGCCAGCGCGTGGTAGTAGCCGGGCAGGTTGTCCTCGGTCAGGAGATTCACGACCAGCGCGGCACGCGCCGCCGGGGACAGCCGGGACTGCTCCTCCCGCCAGGGATCGCCGTCCAGCGGGCCGTCGAAGTCCCGGCCGGCGCTCCACGGCACGTACTGGTGGGGGAACCACTCCCGGGCCGCGGTGACATGACGGTCCAGCAGCCGGGCCGCGACCGGCTCCAGTTCCGCGATCAGGGCCGCGTCGTCCCGATTCGGTCTGTTCACGAGGCGAGATCGTCGCGCGCCCGCGGGCGACGGGGCAAATCCCTTTTCACCCGTATGGGCCTATTCGTTCGGCCGTCCGTTTACACCGGGGAAGAGGTCCGGGCAAGCAGGGCGCTGACGTCGTACGACTCCGAGGCCGACGGGGTGTTCCGGGGGACGGGCACGTCGAAGTCCGAGAGGTTCACCACCGCGTCGGCGCCTTCACCGCCCCGCAGGGTGAGCCGCACCGGGTACGGCTTGCCGGTGGCCGCCACGTCCACGGTGAGCGTCGTGTCGCCGCGCATCCGGGTCAGCGGCACGACGGGGGTGTCGCCGAGGGTGGTCTTCTCGCCCTTGTTGAGGGTGCCGCTGTCGTCGTTCGCGTTGTCGCTGACCAGCTTCTGCACCGTGTCGAGGTCGCACGTCTTCGTCAGGCCGCGCAGCCGGGGGCTGTCGGCGGGCGCCTTCAGGTAGCGGTCGCCGACGATGGCCGCGAAGGCCGACCCGCCGTTCGGCACCTGGTTCTTCCAGAAGTCGGCGTCCGGCTTGAGCCACACGTCGTCACCGCGCTTGACGATCAGCACCGAACCCCGGCTCTCGCCCAGGTCCACCGACCCCTTGCAGTTGCCGTGCCGGTCCAGGGTGAGATCGAGCGACATGGGCTTGCCGCCCCGGCCGAGATCGCCGCGCGAGGTCACGTGCACCGACCGCGCCTCCAGCAGCGCGTCGCGCGAGCGGTCGGCGATCTGCTGGGCGGTCAGATGGTCGATGTCCTCCGCGTGGGCCACGCCGCCGAGCACGCCGGTGCCGGCCGCCCCCATCAGGAGCGCCGCGGCCCACACGGCCGGGCGCCGCCGGCCCGATTGCGGAGAGCGGCCCGAAGATGTCCGAGGGCTGCCCAAAGGTGAACCGGTCACGTCGCCTCCTCGGAGCGAAGGATCGTGGGGGACTGCCGGGTGACTGCGGTCCGGTCCCGTCGAGCGTACGCCGGGGGAGTGAACGCCGCCCGTTCGGCGCCGTGACCCCCGTCCCGCCCCCCCCCGTACGCCGGACACGCGGCGTGACGTTTTACGGCGCCACCGGGTTGGGCAGGCCACGGGCGGTCCGCTCCAGGTCCCGCCCGTGCCGGAGCCGTACGCGACCGCACCGGGCCCGCCCCGGCGGACACGGAAGGTCACCACCGAAAGGGCACCCCCATGAAGAAGACTCCGTCCCCGATCCGCCGCGCCGCGCTGCGCGCCACCGCCGTCACCGGCCTGACCGCCGTGCTCGCCGTCGCGGGCGGCCTCGCCACCGCCGCCCCGGCCGCGGCGACCCCGCCCGGGCTGTCCTGCGACACGGGCAAGCACGCCGTCGACGACTACACCGGCTACGCGCTCTGCCGGAACAACGGATCGAGCACGCAGACCTTCTGGGTGCATCTGGTCTGCGGCTGGTCGCCGGACGTGGACGGCGACCACGTCACCCTCGCCCCCGGCCAGTCCGGCCAGTCCACCGCGCACTGCGCCGGGCTCGGCACCGGCATCGGCGAGATCACCGTCCGGCCGTAGGACCCGGTGTCGCACGCACGGTTGAGGGCGGCGCGCCCACTCGTTACCCTCCAGTAAGTCCGTGCGTGCGGACGGGTGCGCCCGCGCACCTGACGGTCCGAGGAGGCGCCGCCCATGTCCTCAGCCCCCATCACCCGAACGGCCGAAGACCCGGCGCCGGACCCGCGCCGCACCGCCACCCCGGACGCCGCCTCCGACGCCTTCCCGCGCGGCCTCGCCGACAGCGCCCGGGACCTCGCGGACGGCCGGACCACCTCCACCGCCCTCGTCACCGCCGCCCTGGCCCGGATCGAGGCGAGCCGGAGCGGCCT
>NZ_JAKRGC010000424.1 GCF_022347745.1 Streptomyces sp. OfavH-34-F | reverse complement strand
CGTGCGTGGCGACGACGGTGACGCACCGGTCCTCGCGGGTGCGGGCGGCCAGCAGTTCGGCCAGTTCGCCCGCCTGCGAGCGGTCCACGGCGGCGGTCGGCTCGTCCACGAGCAGCAGCCGGGGCGACAGGAAGAGCGCGCGGGCCAGGGCGATGCGCTGGCGTTCGCCGCCGGACAGCTGCTCGGGGCGGTGGCGCAGCCGGTGGCCCAGGCCGACCGCGCGCAGCGCCTCCTCGGCGCGGGCCCGGTACGCGCGGGGGCTGCGCCCGCCGATGTACGCGGCGGCCAGGAGCTGTTCGACGGCGGGCAGCGCGGAGAGCAGGTTGCCGCTCTGGAACATGTAGCCGATGCGCTCGCGGCGGACCCGGGCGCGCCCGGCGTCGCTGAGGGCCGCCAGGTCCTCGTCACCGAGCAGGACCCGGCCGGCCTCGGGCCGCAGCAGGGCGCCCGCCACCGCCAGCAGCGAGGACTTGCCGGAGCCGGACGGGCCGACGAGGGCGGTCATCACCCCGGGTTCGAAGGTGAGGCCGAGACCCTCGAAGACGGTGGTGCGGGTCTCGCCCCGCCCGAACGAGACGGTGACGCCGTCCAGTTCGAGCGGCCGGGGCATCGGGTCGTTCATCGGTCGGCTCCCAGCATGATCAGCGGATCGGCGGAGGTGACCCGGCGCAGGGTCAGCGCGGTACCGGCGAGGCCCACGGCCGCGACGGTGCACATGGTGGTGACGAGGGTGGCGGCGGGCAGGCTGAACGGCACCTGCTCCCCCACCAGCAGGCCGACCGCCGCCGCGAGCAGGGCGCCGGTCGCGGTGCCGGCCACGACGACCAGGGCCGCCTGCACGACGGTGTGGGCGAGGAGCCGCCTGCGGGAGGCGCCGAGGGCGCGGAGCAGGGCGAGTTCGGGGCCGCGCTGCACGGTCCACACGGCGAAGAAGGCGCCGACGACGAGCGGGGCGATCAGGTAGAGGAAGACCTGGATCGAGGTCATCGTGACGCGTTCGCCGGTGTAGCCGGGGGCCGCCTCGTACGCCTCCTCCTTGGTGAGCGTGGTGGTGGAGTGGCGTGCGTCCAGTTCGGCCGCCGGGGTGTTGGGGGCGGAGCGCAGGGCCAGCGCGCCGAACTGGTCGGGGACCTCGGTGGCGGCCGGTGCGCCGGGGGTGCTGAAGCGGATGCGCTGCCAGGTCTCCAGGGGGACGTAGGCGGCGGGCACATGGCCGTAGCTGAGGCGGCCGGTGGTGCCGACGACGCGCAGCTCGATGCCGAGGCGGTCGATGACGAGGGTGTCGCCCACGGCCACGCCCTCGTCGGTGAGCGCGGCGGAGACGACGACGGTGCCGGGGTCGGCGGCGGTGAGCCGGCTGCCGCCGGTGACGGCGGGGCTGAGGAAGCCGTCCGGCTCGACCCCGAAGGCGGCGAGGTCGACCTCGGCGCCCCGGTCGGTGGTGCCCCGGGCGATGGAGACGCCGAGGGGGGTGACGTCCGTGCCGGCGTCCTCGCGCCAGGCGGTGGCCGCCTTCGTGCCGAGGAGGCTGCGGGCGAACTGGTCGGACCGGGCGTCGGACGAGAAGACGAGGTGGGAGGCGGGCAGGGCGCGCAGGGCGGAGACGGTGTCGTCGCCGAGGCCGGTGGTGAAACCGGAGACGATGCCGACGAGTGCGGCGACGAGCACCACGACGGACCCCATGAGCGCGAAGCGCCCTCGGGCGGCCCGCAGCTCCAGCAGAGCGAGGAACACGGCGGTTCCCTTCGTGGAAAGATTTAGGGACGGTGCGTCGCCAACATAGATGATGGCGACGCACCGTCCCCAAGCGGGGGGTCCGGTCCCGGGGTGGGGCTCCTAAACTGGGCGGATGCCCCGCATCAGCGCCGCCACGGTCGCCGAGCACCACGCCCAGCAGCGGCTGGCCCTGGTGCGGGCGGCCCGCGCGCTGCTGGAGGAGGGCGACGCGGAGGCGGTCACCTTCGCCGCCGTGGCGCGGGCCACGGGCCTGGCCCGCAACAGCGTCTACAAGTACTTCCCGGGCCGGCCCGAACTCCTGGCGGCCGTGGTGGAGGACGCGCTGCCCCGCTGGACGGACGCGATCCGGTCCGGCATGGCGGCGGCGCACACCCCGCGCGAGCGGATCGCCGCCTATGTGTCGGCCCAGCTGGAGCTGGTGCGGAGCGGGGAGCACCGGATCGCCCGCGCCCTGGCCGGGGTGCGGGACGCGAAGCTGGTGCGGGAGAGCGCGGGCCGGGCGCACGCGGAGCTGCTCACGCCGCTGATCGGCGCGCTCACCGAGCTGGGCGAGGACGACCCCCGGCGTACGGCGGTCCTGCTCCAGGGCATCGTGAACGCCGCCACGACGGCGATCGAGTCGGGCGACGACTACCGGGCGGTCTCCGAGCGGGCGGTGCGCATGGCGGTCACGGCGATCACGGGCACTCCGGCCGGATAGCGGCCCGCCGGCCCGCCGGCCGCCGCGCAGCCCGTCAGCCGGCCGCGAGGCGAGCGCGGATGCCGTCGAAGTGGGTGCGCATGGCCCGGACCGCGCGCTCGCCGTCGACCGCCGCGACCGCGTCGACGATCTCCCGGTGCTGGGCACAGGTGACGGCCGGGTCCTGGTGGCCGTCGTCGACGTCCTCGCGGACCCGGTCCATGGCCGCCCAGAACGCGTCCAGCACCTCGCTGAGCAGGTGGTTGTCGAGCGCGGCGTACAGGGCGAGGTGGAAGGCGCGGTCGGTGGCGCGGGCGACCCGGCCGCTGTCGGCCGCCTCGGTCTCCATCCGCGCGACGAGCGCGCGCAGCACGTCGAGGCCGTCCTGCGGGACGCCCGCCGCGACCGTCCCGACGAGACCGGCCTCCAGCGCCTCGCGCACCTTCATGAGTTCGGCCAGGCCCGGCTCGCCCCGGCGGTGGCGGACGGCGGCGCGGAAGGCCAGGCCCTCGGCGAACGGGGACAGCGAGAGGGAGCCCACGAAGGTCCCGTAACCCCGGCGGATCTCCACGACGTTGACGGCCTGGAGGGATTTCAGGGCCTCGCGCACGGAGACCCGGCCGGCCTCGAAGAGGTCCATCAGTTCGCCCTCGGTGGGCAGGGCGTCGCCCGGCGCGAGCCGGCGCTCCAGGATCAGTTCCTTGATCCTCCGCTCGATGTCCTGAGCCATGGTGGGCCGCGCCACAACGTCCTCCCGGGGTGCCGTTGCCCCTTGACCGGTCGCAGGAGCATCTGATTAAGGTGAGCAGACATAGGACATCTTACGTCTCATGTCTCGTTCCGGGGAGCCGCTCGGGCCCCGGTCCGGCCTCCCCCTCAGCTGGAGCCCTCCCATGCCTCTGACCGCACCCCTGCGCGGCGTCGTCCCGCCGGTCTGCACCCCGCTCGACGCGCGCGGCGAGATCGACACCGCCTCGCTCGCCCGCCTCGTCGACCACCTCATCGGCGGCGGGGTGCACGGGCTGTTCGCGCTCGGGTCCACCGGCGAGGTCGCCTACCTCACCGACGAGCAGCGCGCCACGGCCCTGGAGACCGTCGTCAACGCCACCGACGGCCGCGTTCCGGTCCTGGCCGGGGTCATCGACACCACCACGGCGCGGGTCACCGAGCACGCCCGGACCGCCGCCGCCCTCGGCGCGGACGCCCTGGTCGCCACCGCGCCCTTCTACACCCGCACCCACCCCCGCGAGATCGCCCGGCACTTCCGCCGGCTGCGCGCCGAGGTGGACCTGCCGCTGTTCGCGTACGACATCCCGGTCTCCGTGCACAGCAAGCTCACCGCCGCCCTGATCGGCGAACTGGCCTCGGACGGCACGCTGGCCGGGCTCAAGGACAGCAGCGGCGACGAGGGCGGGCTGCGCCGGCTCCTGGTCGCCCTGGGCGGGCGCGAGGGGCGGACCGGTGGCCCGGCGCCGGAGTTCAGCGTCCTCACCGGCTCCGAACTGACCGTGGACGCGGCCCTGCTGGCCGGCGCGGACGGGGTCGTGCCCGGCCTCGGCAACGTGGACCCGGCCGGGTACGTGCGGCTGTACGAGGCCGCGCGGGCCGGGGACTGGGCGGCGGCGGCCACCGAACAGGAGCGGCTGACCGCGCTGTTCGCCATGGTCGACGCGGGCCCCGAGGCCGACATGGGCCGCAGTTCGTCGGCGCTCGGCTCGTTCAAGGCAGCGCTGCGGCTGCTCGGCGTCATCGAGTGCGGCGACACCGCGTTCCCGCAGCTCCCGCTCTCGGCGGAGTCCGTCGCGCACGTCTCCGGACGGCTGCGCGACGCCGGCCTGCCGCCGGTCCGATGACGGCCGCCACGGCGGACGCCGCCCCGCAGCCGGTCGTCGGCCTGGACCTGGGCGGCACGAAGATCGCCGCCGCCCTGTTCGGCGCGGACGGCACGGTGCTGGCCCGCC
>NZ_JAKRGC010000423.1 GCF_022347745.1 Streptomyces sp. OfavH-34-F | reverse complement strand
GGCGGCGGGAGGGGTGGCGCCGCAGGGGGGTGCGGGGCCGGGAGGACTCCACCGCCGCCCCGGGGTTCAGACGGCTTCCTCGACGGCTTCCTCGCTCGCGGCGAAGGAGGTGCCCGTGCCCTCGGGGAGCCATGTCCGCAGGGCGGGGTAGAGGAGGAGTGCCGCGACGAACGACACCAGGAAGCCGAGGGCGAAGACGTCGGTGGCCATGAGGATCATGCCGATGGCGGCGGAGGCGGTGAGGGTGATGACCCCGGCCCAGTTCCACTTCTCCACCCGGTGGGTTGCGCCGTCGTACCGTGCCCGGCGCACCAGGTAGTAGTCGGCGATCATGACGCCGCACATGCCGAGGGTCATGGCGCCCAGGTACGCGAGGTAGGTGGAGAACTTCTCCAGGATTCCGGCGCCGATCATCACCAGGGCGATGACGTTTCCGGCGACGACCATCGCGGCGCGGCCGGGTTTGCGGCCGGTGAGGGCGTCCACGAGGTTGACCAGGGAGAGCGAGCCGGAGTAGGCGTTGATGGCCTGGGCCTTGGCCTGGGCGGCGTAGATGGTGACGAAGCCGAGCCAGGCGGCGAAGATCACGAAGAAGGCGCCGGTGTTCTGCATGACGAAGTCGCTGCCCGCCGCGCCCGCGGCTTCGGGGGTCAGGGTCTTGTCGTGGTCCATGAGGTAGGTGACGACGTCGGGCATGCCGCCGATGACGACGAGGGAGCCGAGGACGGTCATGAGGATGTTCTGGGTGACCGGGCCGGCCGTGGCCAGGACGGTGACGTCGCGGCGGGTGCGGCAGTAGCGGGCGAAGTCCGTGGTGACGAGGGCGATGGTTCCGGCCGTCGCGCCCATGACCGATATCGCGGCCTCGAACTTGGGCCACAGGCCGCCGGGGACGACCCCGTCGTAGCGGAAGACGTCCATGGGGTCGGCGCCCTCGATGACGTAGATGTGGATGATCATGTAGATCGTGACGAGGAGGGTGACCGCCGTGAGGACGCCGGAGGCGCGCAGGGCGGGTTTGAGCCCGAAGACGGCGAGTCCGATCCACAGCAGGGTCATGAGGCCGTAGAGCAGGACGCGGTTCGTCCAGGAGTCGGGCAGGTCGAACATCAGCAGGGTGCCCTGGTAGAGGAGGGCCGACTCCATGGCCAGGAAGCCGAGGATCATGAAGGCGAAGACGGCGGAGCCGATCGACGATCCCCGCAGGCCGAATCCGAAGAACCGGGAGGTGATCGTGGAGGACATGCCGGTCTCGAAGGCCATCCGGCCGAGGGCCTTGCCGAGGAAGACGCCGAGGGCGGCGACGAGGACGCCGACGGTCATGCCCACGGTGAAGCCAGCGAGGACGACGGTGAAGCCGGCGATGGCGAAGACGACGAGTGCCGTGGCGACGCTGACCGGGCTGAGGGCGAGTTGGTGGCCGCTGCGGCGCTCGGCCGTCGGCACGCTGACCAGGGCGTGGTCCTCGGCCGCCGCGGACAGCGTCGAGGGGGTCGGCCCCGGGGGGTTCGTTGTTGACGACACAGTTCCTACCCATCGGAGAAGAGAGGGCGTCCGCGGCGCGTTCCGCGGGGGAACGCGCCGGGTGTCGCCGTAATCGGTCAGTCCGTGCTGCAGCCCGCGATCGCGAGGGCTTCGATCTCGACGAGGATTTCCGGCTTGGCCAGAGCGGCCACCTGGACGAGCGAGCAGGCGGGGAAGTCGCCGGTGAAGAACTCCTCGCGGGCCTTCCACACCTGGGCGTTGTCACTCATGTGCGTGACGAAGATGGTCATCTTGACGACGTCGTCCATGGCGCCGCCGGCCGCCTCGATGAGGTCCTTGATCTTCTGGAAGACGACGCGGGACTGGTCGAGGGCGGTGTCGCCGAGGACGCTCTCGCCGTCGTTGCCGCGTGCGGTCATGCCGGAGATCAGGATGAGATCGTCGACGCGGAGGCAGTTGGACCAGGTCCGGGCCTTCGGTTCCCGCACGGCATCGGAGATGAATCGTTTCTTCTTCATGGTGGCTGCGGTCCTCACAGGTCGATTCGGCTGTCCCAGGCGGACGTGCCGCCCCAGTTCACGCACACGCTCTGGCGGCGCATGAACCCCTGCCACGCCGTGGACCCGGCGGTACGGCCGCCGCCGGTCTCCTTCTCGCCGCCGAACGCCGCGCCGACGTCGGCACCCGTGGTGCCCATGTTCACGCGGACGATGCCGCAGTCACTGCCCCGGGCGGAGAGGAAGGTCTCGATGTGGTTCAGGTCGGTGCTGTGCATGCCCGAGGCCAGGCCCTGGGCCACGCCGTTGTGGATCTCGATGGCCTCGTCGAGGTCGTCGTAGACCAGCACGGAGACGATCGGGACGAAGGTCTCGGACTGGGCGATCTCGAAGTGCGGCTCCACGCCGGTGACGATCGTGGGCTCCACGTACAGTCCGGGCCGGTCCATGACCCGGCCGCCGTGGACCACGGTGGCCCCGTCGCGTTCGGCGCGGGCGAGGACGGCGCGGTAGTCCTCCACGGCCTGCGCGTCGATCAGCGGGCCGACGACGGTGTCCGGGTCGCGCGGGTCACCGATGGTGATCTGGTCGAAGGACTTCTTCATCAGCTCGACGAGCCGGCCGGCGATGCTCCGGTGGGCGATGACCCGGCGGGTGCTGGTGCAGCGCTGGCCGGTGGTGCCGACCACGCCGAACGTCAGCGCCTTCGCCGCGAGTTCGAGATCGGCGGTCTCGTCGACGATGCACCCGTTGTTGCCCGAGCACTCCAGCTGGTAGCGGCGTCCGAGCGTCGAGCCGACGATCTCGGCGACCTTGCGTCCGACGCCGGTGGAGCCCGTGAAGGAGATCATCGCGACCCGGGTGTCGGCGATCAGCCGCTCGGCGACGGCGTTGTCGGCGGGGGTGAACAGGGAGAAGACGCCCTCGCAGCCCATCTCGGCGGCCGCCCGGTTGACCAGCTTCTGCAGCGCGACGGCGGTGAGCGGCACCTTGGGGCTCGGCTTCCAGACCACGGTGTTGCCCGCGATCGCGGCGAGGAAGCCGTTCTGCGCCCAGACCGCGGCCGGGAAGTTGTACGCGCTGATCAGCCCGACCACGCCCAGCGGCAGCCACTGGTCGTACATGCGGTGCTCGGCACGCTGGGACTGCTGGGTGAAGCCGTACATCATCCGGGCCTGGCCCGCGGCCAGGGTCGACATGTCGACGGCCTCGCGCAGCTCGCCCCTGGCCTCCATCATCGACTTGCCGGTGTCGAGGCAGACGACGGCTGCCAGCTCTTCGATGTTCTCCTCGATCAGCAGGCCGATGCGGCGCACGAACTCGCCGCGCCGGGGCGGCGGGACCATCCGCCACTTCTTCTGCGCCGCGACGGCGGCGGCCACGACGCTCTCGTAGTCCCCGGCGTCGGAGGCGGCGATCCGGCCGACGGTCTCGCCGTCGGCGGGACAGACGGCCTCGATCACCGGGCGGTCCTCGACGGCGCCCCAGCCCAAGGCGTCCGTGTACGTGCCGGAGTGCACCCGGTCCAGGCCGAAGGCGGCCAGCACCTTGCCGGTGTCGAACAGGGCGCCGGCGGTGCCGGGCGTGCGGTCGGTCGTCTCGGTCATCGTCGTTCTTCCTCGGTTCCGCTCGACGCCGCGGGTCCGGCGTGCTCCTGGGTGCGTCCCGGCGCGTCAGTCCTTCGCAAGGAAGTCCCCGATCGTCTCGTCGGTGTGGTACTCGGGCTTCTCGTAGTAGTGCGGGCCGTCGTAGATCTCGATCAGCACGCTGCGCTCGTGGGCGAGCGTCGGCCCGTGGGGGTGGTCCTTCGGATTCATGTAGAACGAACCGGGGCGCAGCCGCAGACCGGACTCGGTGTACTCGTAGTCGCCTTCGAGGCAGTACATGAACTGGTTCGAGGCGTGGGTGTGCCGGGTCGGTATCGTGCCGCCCTTCTCGTATTCGAGGAGGGCGATGCTGGCGCCGGTTTCGGGGTTCTTGAAGAGGAAGTACTGGCGGAACCCGTAGTCGGGGTAGTCGATCCAGCCGGCGTCGTCGAGGTCGGCGGCGTGGATCAGGACTTCCAGCGACCGCAGGGTCGCGGGGTCGATGTGCACGGGGATTTCACTCCAAACCCGGACGGCTCGATGCCACCCATGTGTCGTATTCCTGGCGGCTTTCGGCGGTGGCGGGGAACAGCCCGAAGAGGGACCGCCCGCGCCGGATCTCGAGTGCCGCGAACTCTTCGTACGAGGCCGCGTCGGCGGCCAGGGCGGCCACGTCGACGGCGAGGTGACGCGGGATCACGGCGACCCCGTCGTCGTCGCCTAGCACCACGTCACCGGGGTAGACCGCCACGCCGCCGCAGCCGACCGGCTCGTCCAGCGCGACCGGGTGCAGGGCGATGGGCGTCGCGGCGGGCGCGTTGCCCCGGTGGAAGCAGGGCAGCCCGGTCCCGG
>NZ_JAKRGC010000422.1 GCF_022347745.1 Streptomyces sp. OfavH-34-F | reverse complement strand
CACCCCCGCCCTCCGGACGCCGTCGCCGCCGCCCCCACCGCCCGCCCGGCGAGCCGGGCGCGCACCGAGCGCTCCGCGAGCGTCCGGCACCGCTCCAGGAGCGCGGCGGCGAGCGGGGAGCCGCGCAGGGCGCGCAGGGCGGCCAGGTCCTCGGGGCGGGGGTCGTACCCGGCGGCCAGGGCGTCCTGGAGGAGTTCCAGATAGCCGCCGAGGGAGCCGGGGAGGGCGTCGCGGTAGCGGACGAGGTCGGCGAGGAGGAAGGCACGCAGCCGTCCGGCCTCGGCGACGGCCTCGTCCACGCAGCCCGCAAGCCGCAGGCAGTCCTGGACATCCTCGTCGGGCAGGGGCGCGGGGTGCAGGGCGAAGGCGAGGGCGCGTCGGAGCACTCGCAGCTCGTCCGCGCTGAACGCCATACCGCCGCGTGATCCGTAGGGCGTGGGCATGAAGCGACAATACGTGCTAAAGGGACAAAATCCGCTTAACTGGTCGTCGCCGGGCGCGGCGGCCCCGGGGCGCGGACGCGCACGGAACCGCCGGTCACAGGCGTGCCACCGGATCTCCCGGGGCCGCTCCTACAGCCGCGACACGTTGCGCTCGTACACCAGGCGCAGCCCGATGAGGGTCAGCCAGGGCTCGTGCTCGTCGATCACGGAGGACTCGTTCAACACCATCGGAGCAAGGCCGCCGGTCGCGATGACGGTGACGTCGTCCGGGTCGTCCGCCAGCTCCTTGCGCATCCGCTCCACGACCCCGTCCACCTGGCCGGCGAAGCCGTAGATGATGCCCGCCTGCATGGCCTCGACGGTGTTCTTGCCGATGACGCTGCGCGGCCGGGCCAGCTCGATCTTGCGGAGCTGCGCGCCCCGCACGCCCAGCGCGTCCACCGAGATCTCGATGCCGGGCGCGATGACCCCGCCGGTGTACTCGCCGCGCGCCGAGACCGCGTCGAAGGTGGTGGCCGTGCCGAAGTCCACCACGATCGCCGGACCGCCGTAGAGGTCGACGGCGGCGACCGCGTTGATGATGCGGTCCGCGCCGACCTCCTTCGGGTTGTCCATCAGGATCGGCACCCCGGTCTTGATGCCGGGCTCCACGAGCACGGCCGGGACGTCGCCGTAGTAGCGGCGGGTCACCTCGCGCAGCTCGTGCAGCACGGCCGGGACCGTGGAGCAGATCGCGATGCCCTCGATGCCGTCGCCCAGCTCCATGCCGAGCAGCGGGTGCATGCCCATCAGCCCCTGGAGCAGCACGGCCAGCTCGTCGGCGGTACGGCGCGGGTCGGTGGAGATCCGCCAGTGCTCGACGATCTCCTCGCCGTCGAACAGGCCGAGGACGGTGTGGGTGTTGCCGACGTCGATGGTGAGCAGCATCAGACGTCGGCCCCGTCGGCGTCGCGGAAGTCCAGGCCGATGTCGAGGATCGGCGAGGAGTGGGTCAGCGCGCCCACGGCCAGGTAGTCGACACCGGCCTCCGCGTAGGCGCGGGCCGAGTCGAGGGAGAGCCGGCCGGAGGACTCCAGGACCGCGCGCCCGGCGGTCAGGGCGACCGCGTCGGCGGTCTGGGCCGGGGTGAAGTTGTCCAGCAGGATCAGGTCGGCACCCGCCTCCAGCACCTCGGCGAGCTGCTCCGGGGTGTCCACCTCGACCTCGACCGGCAGCTCCGGGAACTCCTCCCGGACCCGCTTGAACGCGGCGGCGACCCCGCCCGCGGCGATGACGTGGTTGTCCTTGACGAGCGCGGCGTCGGACAGCGAGAAGCGGTGGTTGACGCCGCCGCCGCAGCGCACCGCGTACTTCTCCAGGGCGCGCAGCCCGGGCGTCGTCTTGCGGGTGTCGCGGACCTTCGCCCCGGTGCCCTCCAGTACGTCGGCCCAGGCGCGGGTGGCGGTGGCGATCCCGGAGAGCCGGCACAGCAGGTTGAGGGCGCTGCGCTCGCCGGTGAGGAGGTCGCGGGTGCGGGTGGTGACGGTGAGCAGTTTCTGGCCGGGGACGACCCGGTCGCCGTCCTCGACGTGCCGCTCGACCTCGAACTCGGAGGTGCAGACGATCGACAGGACCGCCTCGGCGACCCGCAGCCCGGCCACCACACCGGCCTCGCGGGCGGTGAAGTCGCCGGTGGCCATGGCGTCCTCGGCGATGGTGGCGACGGTGGTGACGTCCACCCCGCCGTCCAGGTCCTCGGCGATGGCGAGGTGGGCCACGTCCTCGACCTGGACCGGGTCCAGACCGGCGTCGAGGAGGAGCTGGGCGAGGGCGGGGTCGAGCCCGCACTCCTCGTACTCCTCGCCGCCGCAGCCGCAGGCGTCGCCGCAGCCGTCCTGGGCGGCCGCGGGCGCGCCGAGCCGGATCAGCGGTACGTCCACGGGTGTGGGGCGCGGATTCTCTTCGGGCGTGCTCACGGTTACGGCTCCTCGGGTGTGGGGTGGGTGGTGCTGGTCGCTGCGCGGTCCGCCGTGCCGGAGGCGTCCACGGGCCCGAACGCCTCGGTGTCCGTGCGGTCGACGGCGAGGCCGCCGGCGGAGTCGAGCCGGACGACGAGGTGGCGGCGCCAGTGCGCGTCGTCGCGCTCGGGCCGGTCCTCGCGCCAGTGGCAGCCCCGGGTCTCCTCGCGCAGCCGGGCGGCGGCGACCAGGACGCGGGAGACCAGCAGCAGGTTGGTGGCCTCCCATGCCTCGACGCCGGGCACGGCGGGCTTGGCCCCACCGGCCCCGGGCGCCGGGCGGGCGCCGTGGTGCAACTCCTCCAGCTCCGCGGCCGCGGCGGCCAGGCTCTCGCCGGAGCGCAGCACTCCGGCGCCCCGGGTCATGGCGCGCTGGATCGCGGTGCGGGTCTCGGGGGCCAGCAGCGGGGCGGCGGTCCTGGTCTCCTCGACGGGCTCGCCGGCGCGGGGGCGGGAGGCGACGATGTCGGCCGCGATGCGCTCGGCGAAGACGAGCCCCTCCAGCAGCGAGTTGGACGCGAGCCGGTTGGCGCCCTGCACCCCGGTGCAGGCGGTCTCGCCGCACGCGTAGAGGCCGGGCACGGTGGTGCGGCCGCGCAGGTCGGTGCGGACGCCGCCGGAGGCGTAGTGCGCGGCGGGGGCGACCGGGATCGGTTCGGTGACGGGGTCGATGCCGTGGGCGCGGCAGGCGGCGAGGATGGTCGGGAAGCGGTGCTCCCACATCTCGGCGCCGAAGTGCCGGGCATCCAGGTACATGTGCTCGGCGCCGGTCTCCAGCATCCGGCGGGTGATGCCCTTGGCGACGATGTCGCGCGGGGCCAGCTCCGCCAGCTCGTGCTGCCCGAGCATGAAGCGCGTGCCGTCGGCGTCCACGAGGTGGGCGCCCTCGCCCCGTACCGCTTCGGAGACCAGCGGCTGCTGGCCCTCGGAGCCGGCGCCGAGGAAGAGGACGGTCGGGTGGAACTGGACGAACTCCAGGTCCGAGACCTCCGCGCCGGCCCGGAGCGCCAGCGCCACGCCGTCGCCGGTGGAGACGGAGGGGTTGGTGGTGGCGGAGAAGACCTGGCCCATGCCGCCGGTGGCCAGGACCACGGCCGGGGCGCGGACCGCGCCGACGCCGTCGTGCTGGCCCTCGCCCATGACGTGCAGGGTGACCCCGGCGGTACGGCCGTCGGCGTCGGTGAGCAGGTCGAGGACCAGGGCGTTCTCGACGGTGTGCAGGGCGGCCGCGCGGACCGCCTCGACCAGGGCGCGGGAGACCTCGGCGCCGGTCGCGTCGCCGCCGGCGTGGACGATGCGGCGGCGGTGGTGGCCGCCCTCGCGGGTCAGCTGTACGGAGCCGTCCTCGGCGGTGTCGAAGCGGGCGCCGGTCTCCATGAGGCGGCGGACCGCGCCGGGGCCCTCGGTGACCAGGGTCCGCACGGCGGCCTCGTCGCAGAGTCCGGCGCCGGCGACCAGGGTGTCGTCCAGGTGCTGTTCGGGGGTGTCGCCCTCGCCGAGGGCCGCGGCGATGCCGCCCTGCGCCCAGCGGGTGGAACCGGCGTCCAGCCGGGCCTTGGTCACCACGACCGTGGCCAGGCCCGCCGCCGCGCACCGCAGGGCGGTGGTGAGCCCGGCGACGCCGGAGCCGACGACCACGACGTCGGCGTCGATGGACCAGCCGGGTGCGGGGGCGGTCAGCCGTATTCCGGTCACGAGGTCGCTCCGAAGGTGAGGGGGATGTTGTCGATCAGGCGGGTGGCGCCGACCCGGCCCGCGACGGCCAGGATCGCCTCGCCGGTCGTCCGGTCGTCGGGAATCTCGGTGAAGTCGGCCGGGTCCACCAGGGCCACGTAGTCCAGCTCCAGCGGCGGACTCGCGGCCCCCGCCTCCTCCAGGACCGTGCGGGCGGCGGCGCGCGCGGCGGCCGGTCCGTTGTCCGGCCGGGCACGGGCCACGGCCTGGGCGTCGGCCGCCAGCCGGGGTTCGCCGAGCCGGTCGAGCCCGGCGG
>NZ_JAKRGC010000421.1 GCF_022347745.1 Streptomyces sp. OfavH-34-F | reverse complement strand
CCACCCGCCGCGGCACCGGCCCGGCGGCATCGGCGAACTGCGCCAGGGACGCGGCCGGCGAAACCCGCGCCAGCAGCGCCGACTTGCCGACCGCCCGCGCCACGGTCCGCCGGTCGCCCACGGCCTGCGCCGCCTCCTCGTCCGCCCACCGCTCGGTGGAGTAGGCGACCGCCGTACGCAGCGGCCGCAGGAACGGGTTGGCGCGCGCGGCGAGCTGGACGGTCAGCAGGAAGCGGTGGTGGCGGCCCGTCAGATGGGCCCGCTCATGCGCGAACACGGCCCGCCGCTCGGCCGGGGTGAGCCCGGCGAGCAGGCCCGTGGTGACGACGACCCGGTCGCGCCTGCCCGGCAGGGCGTACGCGTACGCCGCCTCGTCCGGCAGCACCGCGACGGAGGTGTCCGGGAGCCCGGCCAGCGCCCGCGCGGCCCCGCGCCGCACCCGGCGGTGGCGCAGGGCCGTCCCCGTGCACGCGGCGACCACGGCGACTAGGGCGGGGATCGCGATCCGGCCCGCGATCCCGTCGTAGGGCACGGCGGCGCGCACCTCCGCGTCCGACCAGCCGTCGGGCAGCGGGTTCCCGGGCAGTTGCGCGGTGCCCACCACCATCAGCAGCCCCAGGCACAGGGTGCTGCACAGCGCGAGCACGGCCGCGACAACGCTCAGCAGCCAGGTTGCCGCCCGGGGATGCAGATGATGCTCGGCCAGCCGCGCCACGGGCCAGGCCGACAACGGCAGCACCAGCGGCAGGAAGACGAAGACCCCCATGGCCCTAGTCTCCCTCCTCCGGGGCCTCCGCCGTCTCCAGCAACGCGCGCAGCAGCCGCTCGTCCCCCGGGGACAGCGTGTTCACGAAACTCGCCAGCACGGCCTCGCGGTCGGTCTCGGAGTCGAGCACCCGCCGCATCCGCAACGCGGCCAGCCCTGCCTCGTCCGCGACCGCGGTCCACTGGAACGACCGCCCCGACCGCTCCCGCGCGACCGCGCCCTTGGCGTGCAGCCGGGTCAGGATGGTCACCACCGTCGTGTACGCGAGACCGCCCCCGAGCCGCTCCTGCACCCACCCCGCGACCACCGGCCCCGGCGCGGCGCGCAGCGTGGCCAGCACCTGGGTCTCCAACTCCCCCTGCCCCCGCCGCCGCGCCCCGGACCCCCGCTGCTCCGTCATCCCAGGTCTCCTACCGTCCGGCGCCCCCACCGCGGCGAGCGCCGCCCCATGCTACTGACGGGCCCGGAAACCGCCCCCGGGCGGCAAAAAGACCCCTCCCGAAGGAAGGGTCTCGCACTGCGCCCCCGGCAGGACTCGAACCTGCGGCCAAGCGCTTAGAAGGCGCCTGCTCTATCCACTGAGCTACGGGGGCCGGGTGGTGGCTGCGGTGTTCCGGAGCTTCCTGGGGCCCTGGTGGCCCGTGACCTTGCCGGGACAAGGATAGGGCTCCGGTTGACCGGACCTCGGTGCTTCACCTCCGTGGCACGATGTGGAGGTTCAGTGAAGCGAGACGATAATCGCAGGTAGGTACGGATCACGCACCGCTTTTGACGCCTCACGCCCCGGGTGTTGTGCACTCGTTATGCCTGCGTCCCACTCATCCCCTCTGTCCGGACGGGGGAACCGGCGCGCAGAAGTGGCTATACGCTTCAAAAGGGCTCCAAAATTGGGCATTCTTCGCATGTGGTGACCTTGGACGTACGGCCTCAGCTCATCGACGCACTCTCCGCCCTGCGCGACCGTGTCGCCGCCGTGCGTCTTCCACTGCCGCTCCCAGGTGCCCCCCGCGCCCGGCAGACCAGGATCGAGCTGCTCGCCCAGCTCGACGACTACCTGCTGCCCCGGCTGAAGGACCCCGAGGCACCGCTGCTCGCCGTCATCGGCGGCTCGACGGGCGCCGGGAAGTCGACGCTCGTCAACTCGCTGGTGGGGAGGCGGGTCAGCGAGGCCGGGGTGCTCCGGCCCACCACCCGTACGCCCGTCCTCGTCTGCCACCCCGACGACCAGCACTGGTTCGCGGGCGTACGGGTGCTGCCGCAGCTCACCCGGGTATGGCTGCCGCCCGAGGAGTACGCCGACCCCGGCCAGTGCGACGACCTCGACGGACCCGACGGGAACGCCGCCGAGGAAGGCACCGCCCTGCGCATCGAGACCGCCCCCGGCCTCCCGCGCGGGCTCGCCCTCCTCGACGCCCCCGACATCGACTCCCTCGTCGTGCGCAACCGCGTCCTGGCCGCCGAACTCATCTGCGCCGCCGACATCTGGGTCATGGTCACCACCGCCTCCCGGTACGCCGACGCCGTGCCCTGGCACCTCCTGCGGACCGCCAAGGAGTACAACGCCTCGCTCGTCACCGTCCTCGACCGCGTCCCCCACCAGGTCATCGCCGAGGTCTCCCGCCAGTACGGCGCCCTGCTCACCAAGGCGGGCCTCGGCGAGGTGCCCCGGTTCACCATCCCCGAACTGCCCGAGTCCGCGGGCGGCGGACGCGGACTGCTGCCCACCACCGCCGTCGCCCCGCTGCGCGCCTGGCTCACCCACCGCGCACAGGACCCGGCGGCCCGTCAGCAAGCGGTCGGCCGGACCGCCGCCGGCGTCATCGACTCCCTGGACGTCCGCATGCCCGCCCTCGCCGGCGCCGTCGCCGCCCAGTACGCGGCCGCCGTACGGCTGACGGGCGTGGTCGAGGACGCGTACGGGAAGGAGGGCGCCCGGGTCCGCCGCCGGCTGAAGAACGGCGGCGCGCTCGCCGGTGACGCCCGGACCAGATGGCGCGGCTACCCCACGTACAGCACCTCCGAAGAAGTGCTCGACGCGCTCGTCGAGAGCCTGGCCGCGCTCCTGGAGTGCGCCGTCGCCGCCGCCGACGAGCAGATCCGCACCGTCTGGCGGCGCGAGCCCGCCGCCGCGGCCTTCGCCTACGAGGCGGCCGGCCGCGAGGAGGGCGGCTGGGGTCCGGCCGAGGACATCCGGGGCCGGATCGCCATGACCGTACGCCGCTGGCGCCGCATCCTGGAGGAACTGGCCGAGGAGGAACTGCGCCTGATGGAGCGCAACACCGCCCCGGACCCCGAGACCGTCGCCGCCCTGCTGGCCGCCGCCCTCCTCGGCGGGCGCCGCGCCCGCACAGCGGGCGAACAACTGGCCGAACGCATCGGCGCCCAGGGCGCCCTGCGCCTGCGCGACAAGGGCGGCGCCCTGCTCACCACCTACCTCGACCACGTCCTGAACGGCGAACGCGACCGGCGCCTCGCCCCCCTGGACGCCCTCGACATCGCCCCCGAACCACAGGCGGAACTGATCGCCGCGCTGTCCCTACTGCAGAAGGAGAGGTGGCAGCGATGACTGCCGTCACTGACGAAAATCCGGGACAGGGCCGGGCTGCGGGACGCGCACGGAAGAAGAGGGCGGGCGCGGACACCGCCGGAGTACCGGCCGCGGCGGGCGGCTGGGACGACGGACTGATCGCCCGCCGCGCGCAGGAGGCGCGCAAGGAATCCCCCCGGACCCCGGACGAGATCGTGCCCGAGGACGACGAGACCCGGCCGCAGGTCGAGGCGTACGGGGACTCCGGCAGCCCGCTGCGCCCCCGCCTGGACGCCCTGCGCGAACTCGTCGGACTGTCCAGGGCCCGCCTGGACCGCGCCGCGCTCGCCGAAGCCGGCCGGGTGCTGGACGAGGCTGCGGCCCGGCAGCGGCTCTCCTCGCGGCACACCGTCGTCGCCATCGCCGGGGCCAGCGGCAGCGGCAAGTCCACCCTGTTCAACGCGCTCGCCGGCGCCCAGCTCTCCGAGACCGGCCTGCGCCGGCCCACCACCTCGTCCCCGCTCGCCTGCTCCTGGACCGACGGCGCCGCCGGACTGCTCGACCGGCTCGCCGTGCCCGGCCGGCTCCGGCGCAGGCCGCAGCCGGGCGCGGCGGCCGACGAGGCGCTGCAGGGCCTCGTCCTGGTGGACCTGCCCGACCACGACTCGGCGGCCCGGGGCCACCGCGACCAGGTGGACCGGGTGCTGGCACTCGTCGACGCGGTGATCTGGGTGGTGGACCCGGAGAAGTACGCGGACGCCGCACTCCACGAGCGCTACCTGCGCCCCCTGGCCGGCCACGCCGAGGTCACCTTCGTCGTGCTCAACCAGATCGACCGGCTGCCGGGCGAGGCCGCCGACCAGGTCCTGGACGACCTGCGCCGCCTGCTCGACGAGGACGGCATGGCCGTCGGCGAGCACGGCGAACCCGGCGCGACCGTGCTGCCGCTGTCCGCGCTCACCGGCGAGGGCGTCGGCGAGCTGCGCGAGCTGCTGGGCGCGTTCGTCCAGGAGCGCACGGCGGCCACCCGCCGCCTCTCCGCCGACGTGGACGCGGCGGCGGCCAGGCTGCGCCCGGTGTACGTCGCCGAGGGGCGCGCCGGGCTGGGGGAGCGGGCGCGCGAGGAGTTCGCCGACCGCCTC
>NZ_JAKRGC010000420.1 GCF_022347745.1 Streptomyces sp. OfavH-34-F | reverse complement strand
TCGAGTCCGCCGCCCTGCGCGGCCCCGCCGGCCGGCCGGAGCCGCTTCCTGTGCCACGGGGACCTGCACCTCGGCCAGCTCGTCCGGCACCCCGCCCCGGACGGCCCGTGGCTGCTCATCGACGTGGACGACACCGGCTACGGCGACCCCGCGTGGGACCTCGCCCGGCCGGCCGCCTGGTACGCGGCCGGGCTGCTGCCCCCGGACATCTGGCTGCGGTTCCTGGACGCCTACCGGAGCGGCGGCGGCCCCGCCGTGCCGGGGGAGGGCGACCCCTGGCCCGCCCTGGACGTGCCCGCCCGCGCGCTGACCGTGCAGACCGCCGCCCTCGCCTGGGCGAAGTCGGCGGCGGAGGGACGCGCTCCGGATGAGGTGGAACAGGTCATGATCGACGCCTGTGCCCGAATTGCCTCGCTCCCGCCCGAGTTGGCGGGCGAATCCACGTCGTAGGGTGAACCGACCGCCGCCGGGCCTGTCTTCCGGCGGCGAACCGACGGCGAGGAGTGAGCCCGCACATGCAGTGTCCCAAGTGCCACGCACAGATGCACACGTACAACCGCAACGGCATCCAGATCGAGCAGTGCAGCGGCTGCCGGGGGATATTCCTGGACTACGGCGAGCTGGAGACGCTGACCCGCATCGAGGCCCAGTGGGCGCAGCAGGCCCCGCCGCCCGCCCCGCCGCAGGCCTACCCCGCCGCCGCCCCCGCGCCGGCCTGGGGCGCCCCGCACCACGGTGGCCACCACGGGCACTACCGGCAGAAGAGCTTCGGCCGCATGCTCTTCTCCTCCTGAGCGCGCCCGGCGGGCCCCGGCTCCCGAGCCGGTGGCCCGCCCCGCCCGCCCCGAGCACGACGAAGCCCCGGTCGCCGAGACGACCGGGGCTTCGTGACAGTGCGCGATACTGGGATTGAACCAGTGACCTCTTCCGTGTCAGGGAAGCGCTCTCCCGCTGAGCTAATCGCGCAGGTGACCCTGCGTGTACTGCGTGCGCGATACTGGGATTGAACCAGTGACCTCTTCCGTGTCAGGGAAGCGCTCTCCCGCTGAGCTAATCGCGCGGGTGATCCATACGGACCAGCGGTCCTCGCGGACCAGTGGACGATACTGGGATTGAACCAGTGACCTCTTCCGTGTCAGGGAAGCGCTCTCCCGCTGAGCTAATCGTCCTTGGAGGTGGAGACGGGATTTGAACCCGTGTAGACGGCTTTGCAGGCCGTTGCCTCGCCTCTCGGCCACTCCACCAGGGGCGAGGAGTCCGGGAGGATCCCCCACCTTCTGCGAGCGGACGACCAGGTTCGAACTGGCGACCTCAACCTTGGCAAGGTTGCGCTCTACCAACTGAGCTACGTCCGCTTGTCATTCCCGGTCCGCTTGCGCGTCCCGGCGACGTGTTGAACTCTAGCGGATTCCGGGGCCAGTACAAAAACGCGTTTGCGCAGCGTGCTGAGGTGCGCCCGCCCCGGCGCGGGTCACCGCACGCCGTCCTACACTCGCGGACGTGCACGACCTCGCTCCCATGGCCCGCTTCGGCGGCCTCGTCGCCTCCGGTCTGCGGGACGTGACGACCGATCCCGCGGCCCTCGACTCGTCCGGCTTCTGGGCCGTCTGCGCGGGTTTCGAAGGCTCTCTGCTCTGTGCCCGCTTCGACACCGTGCGTCCCGCCGCCGTGCCCGCCCCGGTCCCCGGCGCCTGGCGCGGCCCGGCCGCCGGCGACTGGACCTCCTCGCTCGACCGGGCCGCGTACACCGAGGGCGTGCGCCGCATCCGTACGTACATCGCGGCCGGCGAGGTCTACCAGGCGAACCTCTGCCGGGTGCTCGGCGCCCCGCTGCCCGGCCCGGGCCGCGCGGACGTGGACGCCCTCACCGCACTGCTGGCGCGCGGCAACCCCGCCCCGTATGCAGGAACGATTCGGCTGCCCGCGCACGGCGTCGAGATCGCCTCCGCCTCCCCGGAACTCTTCCTGCGCCGGGACGGCCGCACCCTCGAGTCCGGCCCGATCAAGGGCACCGGACGCACCGAGGACGACCTGCTGGAGAAGGACTACGCCGAGAACGTGATGATCGTCGACCTGGTCCGCAACGACCTGGGCCGGGTCTGCGCCACCGGATCGGTCACCGTCCCCGACCTGTGCGCCGTCGAGAAGCACCCCGGCCTCGTCCACCTCGTCTCCACCGTGCGCGGCCGGCTCGCCGACGGCGCGGGCTGGGCGGACATCCTGGCCGCCGCCTTCCCGCCCGGCTCGGTCACCGGCGCCCCCAAGTCCAGCGCGCTGCGGATCATCGGCGAGCTGGAGACCGCCCCGCGCGGCCCGTACTGCGGCGGCATCGGCTGGGTGGACGCCGACCGGTCCACCGCCTCGCTCGCCGTGGGCATCCGGACCTTCTGGACCGACCGCACCGGACCCGCCCCCGTACTGCGCTTCGGCACCGGGGCGGGCATCACCTGGGGCTCCGACCCGGAACGCGAGTGGGCGGAGACCGAACTGAAGGCGTCCCGGCTGCTGGCCCTCGCCTCGACCCCATGAAGCCGTAAAAGCGGGTGACGGACCCCCGAACGGGGGATAGAAACCTACTGATGACGACGACACTGCGGCCGACCGGGCCGATCCAGTCAGGCGCCGACGGCGCACAGCGACGCGCGTACGACATCTGCGACAACGGCCGCCCCGTCGGCTTCATCGCGCTCGCCGTCGAAGCGGGGGCGGGCGGCTCGTCCGGCCTGATCACGGAACTGCGCGTCGACGAGACGGTCCGGCGGCGCGGCCGGGGCACCATCGCCGCGCTGGCCGCCGAGGAGATCCTGCGCGGCTGGGGCTGCGCCCTCGTGTGCACGGAGGTGCGCGCGGACGACCCCGTGGGCCTGCGGATGGCCACCGCCCTCGGCTACACCGAACGCAGCCGCAACATGCTCAAGACGCTGCCCGCCGAACCCCCGGCCCTGCCGGACGGCCTCGTCGCCCGCCCGATGACCCCTGCCGAGTTCGCCGGCTGGTCGGAGAAGGCGATCGACATGTACGCGGGAAGCCTGGTGAGCCGGGGCATCCCGCGCGAGGTGGCCCACGACGCGGCCCGCGCCTCCCACGCCCGCCACCTCCCGGACGGCCTCGCCACCAGGGGGGCCCGGCTCGACCTGCTCTTCCGCGCGGACGGCGGCGAACCGGTCGGTGACATCTGGGAGTCGCCCTTCGAGATGCACCCCGGCCTGCTGATCGGCTACGTCTTCAACGTGGAGGTGTCACCGGAGCAGCGGGGGAGGGGCTACGGACGGGCCCTGATGCTCCAGGCCGAGCGGATCGCCCTGGCCGCCGGCGAGACGCGGATCGGGCTGCACGTCATCACGTCCAACACCCCGGCGCTCCGGCTGTACGAGTCCCTCGGCTACGAGCCGACCCAGTACAACTTCACCAAGGAGCTGTAACCCCCGCCGCCCCGCCGGACCTACCCGGCCAGCAGCCGGTCGGCGATCTCCTCGACGCGCTCGCGCAGCCCCTCCTGGCTCTTGCCGCCGTCCAGCCGCTCCCCGCCGATCACGTACGTCGGCGTACCGGTCACGCCGATCGCCCTGCCCTCGGCCTGGTCCGCGTCCACGATCAGCAGGTGGCGGCCGTCGATCAGCGCGGTGTCGAACTCCTCGGCGTCCAGCCCCAGCTCACCGGCCACCTCGACCAGCAGCTTCTCGCCGTGCTTCGCGAGATCGCCGGTGCGGGCGAGGACCGCCTCGACGTACGGCCATCCGCCGCCCTGCGCGATCGCCTCCTCGGCGGCCTGCGCGGCGGCGTACGCGTGCTTGTGCTTCTCCAGCGGGAAGTGCCGCAGCCGCACCTCGATCCGGTCCCCGTACCGGGCGCGCAGGGCGTTCACATCGGCGAGGGCGTGGTGGCAGTCGGGGCACTGGAGCTCGCACCAGACGTCGAGGACGACCGGTGCCGAGGAGGAGGAATCGCTCATGGGCCCAGTCTCGCAGGACGGACGGCCCCGCTTCCTCCCCGCCCCGTCTCCTCCCGCGGCGGCGCCCGTACGGGACCTGGGGAGGAGCCCGGCCCCTGAGATCTCCCTGATACGGGCCGGAGGCATGGCCGCCCGGCCGGTGCGCGGTGCAGGATGGAAGGGACGTATCCCCCTGCGCCAGGAGGCACCGATGCTTGCCGAGACCATCTGTTCCGCGGCGTCCGCGGCGGGCCTGGGCATCGCGGCCGTCACCGCCTACCGCAGGCGGTTCCTCGCGGCGACCAGGATCGCGGCCTACGCGCTGGTGCCGATCGGGCTGGTGCTGACCGGGGCCGTGGCGTGGATGGCGGACATCGGCTCCAAGCTGAGCGTCTGGGTGGGCTTCGGCCTGCTCGGCGTGGCCTGGCTGCTCTTCGTCATCACGCGCGCGATCGAGCGCCGGGGCGCCGGCAGCCGCAAGGAGCGCAGGGCCGCCGCCCGGGCCGCGCGCGGCGAGGCCGTGGCCCCGG
>NZ_JAKRGC010000041.1 GCF_022347745.1 Streptomyces sp. OfavH-34-F | reverse complement strand
CGGCCCCGGCGCCCGCTCCGGCCGCCGCGCCGGTGCCCGCCGCGCCCACGGTGCCGGTGCCCGTGCCCGTGGTGGTCGGGCCGCCGGTCGCCGAGCCCTCGCCGAGATTGCCCCTGGTGTTCCGGGTCAGGCCGTAGTGCCGGTACAGCTCCTCCTCCTCGGACACGGACAGATGCGCGTCCGCGTCCACCCGGGGAGCTTCCTTGACCTGGTCCTTGCCGTGAGAGATGTGCAGGTCGGAGCCCACTCGACGGGCTCCGGCGAGAGGCACGAAACTCTCCTTCATGCCGAACAGGCCGGTCTTCACCGTGATCCAGTCCGGGCGGCCGGTGTTGTCGTCGACATACACCCGGCCCACGTTGCCGATCTTCTCGCCCTCGGTGTCGTACACCGTCAGGCCGTCGAGCTCTCCGGAATCCGTGAAACCGTCAGCGGCTCCCATGTCCGATTCCTCCTCGCTCGGGCGCGTCCTGTGGGTGGGTCCAGCAGAGAAGGCGCGTCCGGATTCCATCGCGCCTCACCCGGATGGCCGCTGCAACCGCCCGGCCACCCGGGCCGGGGCGCGGGACGCGCCCCACACCCGCGCAGCCCCCGTGTCACGCGGTTCCGGGACCTACGCACCCGTTACGCCAATCGAGTGAACGGCCCGTTCGCGGGCGCCCGGCGCGGGGAGCGGGGCGGCTCCCGTAGGCCCCGGTGACGGCGCATATGATCGGCGGGTCCGTGCCGACCGACGTCCTGCCGCGCCACCGGGGGTGCCCCATCCGTTCCGTACGCGTCCGCCTCCCCGAGCAGCGGGGCGAACTCCTCGCCCGCCGGGAGGACGGCCGGGAACTGCACCATCTGGTGTGGCGGCTCGGCCCCGGCTGGCGGGTGTGCGGCAGCGCGGTCCTGGGCGGCGGCATCGGCCCGCGCGCCTGGATGCTCAACGCGCAGGTCCCCGGCGGCTACCCCCGCATGGACCCGGACCGCCACCTCGCCGAGATCGCCGCCGCCGCCCGGCTCACCGGCCCCGGCGCCGCACTCATGACCGCCGCCGACGTGACCGCGTACACCGCCGCCGACGACGGCGGCGTGCACGCGACGGTCACCTGCGGTCTCGGCGTACGGGGCTGGGCCGCCGCCCCCGACGAGGGCGCCGCCGGACCGCAGCGCCCCGGCACCGTCAACATCGTGGTGACCCTGCCCGTGGCCCTGACCGACGCCGCCCTGGTCAACGCCGTCGCCACCGCGACCGAGGCCAAGGTGCAGGCCCTCCTCGACGCCGGTCTCGACTGCTCGGGCACCCCCACCGACGCCGTCTGCGTCGCCGCCCCCGCCCCCGGGCCGGACGGCGCCGCCGAACCCTTCGCCGGGCCGCGCTCCCGCTGGGGCGCGCGCCTCGCCCGCGCCGTACACGCCGCCGTGCTGGAGGGCGCGCTGCGGCACCCCTGAGAGCCGAAGCCGCCGCGCGCCGCAGCCGGCGCGCGGCCGATGAAGGGAACCCCATGACCTCAGCAGTCCCCGCACCCCCGCAGCGGCCCGTCGTCGCCGTGCTCGGCACCGGGATCATGGGCGCGGCCATGGCCCGCAGCCTGCTCCGCGCCGGTCTGGAGGTCCGCGCCTGGAACCGGACCCGGGCCAAGGCCGCCCCGCTGGCCGAGGACGGTGCCACCGTCACCGGCACGGCCGCCGAGGCCGTGCGCGGCGCACACGTCGTGCTTACCGCGCTCACCGACGCGACCGCCGTCGCCGCCGCGCTCACCGCCGCATCCGAGGGGCTGCACCGCGGCCAGGTGCTGCTCCAGACGTCCACCGTCGGCCCGGACGGCGCCGTCGAACTGGCCCAGCGCGCCGCCGACCTCGGACTGGTCCACCTCGACGCCCCCGTCGTCGGTACCCGGCAGCCCGCCGAACAGGGCGCGCTCACCGTCCTGGTCTCCGGACCCGCCGCCGCCGTCGAGGCCGCCGGGGCCGTGCTGGACGCCATCGGGCAGCGCACGGTCCGGGCCGGTGAGGAGCCGGGGGACGCGTCCCGGCTGAAGCTCGTGATCAACGCCTGGGTGATCAACATGGTGGGCGGCGTCGCCGAGTGCCTGAACCTCGCCGAAGGGCTGGGCGTGGACCCCGGCGCCTTCCTGGACGTCCTGGCCGGCGGACCGCTCGACACGGGCTATCTGCGGGCCAAGTCCGCCGCCGTCCTGGCCGGCGACCTCACCCCGAGCTTCGCGCTGTCCACGGCCCTGAAGGACACCCGGCTGATCCTCGACGCGGCCGGCCGGGCCGGGGTCCGGCTGGACCTGGCCGCCGCCTCGGCCGCCCGCTTCGAACGGGCGGAGGCGGACGGGCACGGCGAGGAGGACATGATCGCCACCTACTACGCGGGCCGGGCCCCCGGGCACGAGGCCGGCTGACCCGCCCGCGTACGGTCGAAGACCGCCCCACCGGTACGGGGGAGCCCGGTGGGACGGCCGCGACCAGCGTGCCACAGGACGGCGCACCGCAGGGGCGACCGGCTCATATACGGCTGTAGTTGAGTCGAAATCGACGGTACGGGGAATAGCCCCGCGCCGCCCGTCCTTGCCCACCAGTGGCGCCGGGCAGCCGGGCGCCGGAGGACGGAACAGGGGAGAAGGAGCACATGGCCGAGGCGTACGTGATCACCCGCGACGGCGGCCCGGAGGAGGAGGCCGCCGGACCGGTCACCGGCCCCGCGGCCGGCCACCCGCTGGACGACCCGGTGGGCACCGCGCTGCGCGGACCGCACGCGCACTTCGCCGAGCGCCGCGGCCGCGTCCTGCGCTACCCGCCCGAGGTCACCCCCTGGGCCGCCCTGCCCGCCCACCCCGGACCGGCCGACTGGGCCGACGCGGCGGCGCTCGCCGGGCCCGGCGGACTGGTCTGCGTCACCGCGTTCCGGGAGCTCCCGCCGCCGGACTGGGAGATCGCCTTCCACGTCGAGGGCGTCCAGCTCGTGGACGCGGGCGTGGCGGCCGAGCCGTTCCCGGACGCCGTCCGGCTGGGCCCCGCCGACGTGCCCGAGATGCTCGACCTGGTCGCCCGCACCCGGCCCGGCCCCTTCGAGCCCCGGACCGTCGAACTCGGCACGTACCTCGGGGTGCGCCGCGACGGCGTGCTCGTCGCCATGGCCGGTGAGCGCATGCGCCCGCCGGGCTGGAGCGAGATCAGCGCCGTCTGCACCGACGAGTCGGTACGCGGCCGGGGCATCGGCGGCGCGCTCGTGCGGGCCGTCGCCCACGAGATCCGGCAGCGCGGCGACACCCCCTTCCTGCACGCGGCCGCCGACAACACCGGCGCCGTCCGGCTCTACGAGTCGCTCGGGTTCGCGCTGCGCCGCCGCACCGCCTTCCTCGGCGCCGTCGTCCCGGACCGCACCGGCCGCCCCGCCGCATGACGGGACCTTCGGCCGGGCCTCCGAGGCCGTAGGACTCGTGTGTTCCGGTCCGTTTCCGGGTCGAATGGAGGTGAGCGCCGGCATCCGGCCGGCCGATCCCGGAAGGAGAGGACCGTGACCTTCGGACTCCTGAGCCGGCCCGCGCCGCGTGCGGCGCTCCCCGGCACCGAGACCGGGGAGGCCGCCGCACGCGCCCCCCGTATCGGCAACAGGGCACTGTCCGGCGGACTGGCCCTGCTCACCGCCGTGATCGTCGCTCTCGACGTCCTCGCCGGCGAGGACCTGCGTCTCGTGCCGCTGCTCGTCGTCGCCCCCGCCCTCGTCTCGGTCTTCGGGACGGTCGGCCAGACCGCGGCCGCCGGCGCCTGGGTCACCGGGGCGGCCGTCGTCACCCGGGCGGTGACCGGCGGCACCACCTGGGACATCGTCAGCAGCATCGTCTTCACGCTGTTCGCCTGCCTCCTCAGCGTCGGCGCCTGCTGGCTGCGCATCCGGCGCGCCACGGAGATCGCCCGGCTGCGCTCGGCCGCCGTCGCGCTCCAGCGCCAGATCCTGCGCCCGCTGCCCATCCCCACCGACCAGGTCACCGCCCACGGCACCTACACGCCGATCGAGGAGGACCACCTGGTCGGCGGGGACATCTACGAGGTCGTCCAGTCGCCCTACGGCACCCGCGTGATCATCGGCGACGTCCAGGGCAAGGGCCTGCCCGCCATCGGCGTCGGCTTCGCCGTCCTCGGCGCGTTCCGCGAGGCGGCCATCCGCGAACCCTCCCTCACCGGCCTCGTGGACCGCCTGGAGGACGCCGTCGCCCGGCAGAACGCCTTCTCCGCCGCGACCGGCGACGTGGAGCGCTTCGTCACCGCCCTCGTCCTCGGCTTCGACGGCGACGGCCGGGTGGAGGCCGTGAACTGCGGCCACCTGCCGCCCCGGCTGCTGCACGACGGGGTGGCCGTCCCGGTGCCGATGCGCCGGACCTCGGTACCGTTGGGGATGGCGGAACTCAGCAGCTCGGGCCGCAGCGCCGAACGGCTCGACTTCCCGCCCGGCGCCACGCTCCTGATGTTCACCGACGGCGTCACCGAGGCCCGCGACGCCGACGGGAACTTCTACCCGCTGGACGCCCGGCTGAGCCGCTGGGCGCGCCGGGAGCCCGGTGAACTGCTCGACGCGCTCGAACGGGACCTGGAGAAGTTCTCCCGCGGGGTCCGGCGCGACGACGTCGCCGTACTGGCCCTGCGCCGCACCCCCGCTCCGGCCGCCGCGCAGATCCCCGCACCGTCCGACGGGCACGAGGCGATGCGCGCCGCCGAGGTGTTCAGCGCGCCGTAGCCACGGGCGGCGGCCCACCCGCACCGGACCTTGCATGTCCCGGCGAGACTTATGTCGCGCCGGGACATTTTCGCGTGTACGGTGAAAGTCATGCAAGCGGAACAGAAGATTCCGGAACGACGGAGCCGCAAGGCCCGCCGGACCCGGGACGCACTGGCCCGGGCCGCGTTCGAGCTCGTCCTCGACCGCGGACTCCGGGAGGTCACGGTCGAGGAGATCGCCGCACGCGCCGACCTCGACCGCCGCACCTTCAGCCGGTACTTCGCGAGCAAGGAGGACGCCGTCCTGAACTCGGTCCGGGGCGACGGCGACCGGATCAACGCGGCGCTGCGCGCCCGCCCGGCCGATGAGCCCCCGCTCACCGCGTACCGCCGGGCGGTCCTGGACTGGCTCGCCGACCCCGACGCACCGGCCTGGCACCGACGCCCGCGGATCTACGAGCTGCTGGTCCTCGCCGAACGCGAGCCGACCCTGTACGCGGCGTTCCACCACATCCGGGTGGACGCCCAGGCGGAGTCGGTCGCCATCGTCGCGGACCGGCTGGGCACCGACCCGCTCAGCGACCTGCGGCCCGCCGTCACGGTCGCCGCCGGAGCCGGCGCCCTGCTCGCCGCCCAGGCCGCCTGGGTCCGCGGCGACCGCCCCGACGAGCTGCCCCGGCTCGTCGAGCGCGCCTTCGACGCCCTGGCCGGAGAGCTGGTCACCCGAGCCCCGGCGCCGCACAGCACCACCAGCACCACCAGCACCACGGAAGGAAACGGCACCCCATGAGCACCACCACCCCCACCGACCAGGAATTCGCCGGCCGCACCGCCCTCGTCACCGGAGGCGCCTCCGGCATCGGCCTGGCCGTCGCCCGCCGGCTCGCCGGCGCGGGCGCCTCGGTCGTCGTCGCCGACTACGACGAGGCGGGCGCCCGCGAGGCCGCCGCCGCGCTGGAGAACGCCGGCGGCCGGGCCGCCGCCGTCGCCCTGGACGTCACCGACCCCGCCTCCGTCGAGGCCGGCGTGCGGTTCGCCGTCGACACCTTCGGCGCGCTGCACCTCGCCGTGAACAACGCGGGCATCGGCGGCCCCAGCCACCCCACCGGCGAATACCCCGTCCAGGACTGGGACCGGGTCGTCGCCACCAACCTCAGCGGCGTCTTCTACTCGATGCGCCACGAACTGCCCGCCATCGTCGCCGCGGGTGGCGGTGCGATCGTCAACATGTCGTCGATCCTGGGCACCAACGGCTTCGCCGGTTCGCCGGCCTACGCCGCCGCCAAGCACGGCGTCGTCGGCCTCACCAAGACCGCCGCCCTGGAGTACGCCGCCCGGAACGTGCGGATCAACGCGGTGGGCCCCGGCTTCATCGACACCCCGCTGCTGCGCGACACGGAGGCCCCGGCGCGCGAGCACCTGATCTCACTGCACCCGGCGGGCCGCCTCGGCACGGCGGAGGAGGTGGCGGAGCTGACCGCGTTCCTGCTCTCCGACCGCGCCTCGTTCGTCCACGGCAGCTACCACCTGGTGGACGGCGGCTACTCCGCCTCCTGACCGGCACAGGACACGGGGGGACCGGGGGACATCGGGGGACACCGGGGGATTCGGGGGCCAGCACGCAAGCACCGAGGTCGAGGAGGACCCCATGAAGGCAGTTCAGTACCGGGAGATCGGCGCCGCACCCGAGGTCGTCACCGTCCCGGACCCGGAACCGGGCCCCGGACAGGTGTTGCTCAAGGTCACCGCGGCCGGCGTCTGCCACTCCGACATCGCCGTGATGAGCTGGCCCGCCGAGCAGTTCCCGTACCCGCTGCCGCTCACCCTCGGACACGAGGGCGTCGGCACCATAGCCGCCCTCGGCGACGGCGTCGACGGCCTGGAGACCGGCCAGTCCGTCGCCGTCTACGGCCCCTGGGGCTGCGGCACCTGCGTCAAGTGCGCCGAGGGCAAGGAGAACTACTGCCTGCGCGCGGCGGAACTGGGCATCAACCCGCCCGGCCTCGGCTCGCCCGGCGCCATGGCCGAGTACATGATCGTGGACGACCCGCGCCACCTGGTGCCCATCGGCGACCTGGACCCGGCGCGCACCGTGCCGCTCACCGACGCGGGCCTCACCCCCTACCACGCCATCAAGCGCTCGCTGCCGAAGCTGGTCCCCGGCGCGACCGCCGTCGTCATCGGCACCGGAGGACTGGGACACGTCGCCATCCAGCTGCTGCGCGCCCTGACGTCCGCACGGGTCATCGCGCTCGACGTCACCGAGGACAAGCTCGCCCTCGCCCGCACGGTCGGCGCCCACGAGACCGTCCTGTCCGACGAGCACGCGGCGGCGCGCATCCGGGAGCTGACCGGCGGCGTCGGCGCCGAGGTCGTCCTGGACTTCGTCGGCGCGCCCCCGACCGTCGCCACCGCCGGAGCCGCCGCCGCCATCGACTCGGACGTCACCATCGTCGGCATCGGCGGCGGCACCCTCCCCGTCGGCTTCGGCGTCCTGCCGTTCAACACCACGGTCACCGCCCCCTACTGGGGCTCCCGCTCCGAACTGGCCGAGGTGCTCGCCCTCGCCCACGACGGCGCGGTGGACGTCCACGTCGAGACGTACCCGCTGGAGGAGGCGCCGCTCGCCTACGAGCGGCTGCACGCCGGCAAGGTCAACGGACGGGCCGTCATCCTCCCGCAGAGCTGACGGGCACCGGACGCGGGCCGTCGCGCGCGGCGGCGGCCCGCGCCGCCGCCGTCAGCCGCCGTCGCCCGCGCCCGCCAGATGCTCGCGCAGCCGGTCCACGAACAGCCGCTGGCCCTTCACCAGCAGCCGGGCCGCCTCCTCGGGCGTGCACCAAGCGAACCGGTCCAGCTCCGGGAACTCCCGCAGCCTTCCGGACCCGCGCGGCCACTCCATCGTGAAGGTGCCCGGCACCGCGCCCGCCGGATCGACGTCGCCCTCCAACGCCCACACGGTCACCGTCTTCCCGCCGGCCTGCCGCGCCTCGCCCAGCGCCACCCACGCACCCTCCGGCGGCGGCCGGCCGAACTCCTCCCCGAACTCCCGCCGCGCCGCAGCCCGGGGCTCCTCGTCCGGCGTGTACTCGCCCTTGGGCACCGACCACGCCGCCTCCTCGCGGCGCGCCCAGAACGGGCCGCCCATATGGCCGATCAGCACCTCGAGCCCGCGCCCCGTACCCGTACGGAACAGGAGCAGACCGGCACTGCGGCGCGTCCTCCCGGTGGCCGTCATACCCTCAAGTGTGCGCGGCGCCCGCCCGTACGACCCTCCCAGGCGAACGGGTGATCGCTTGCTGTACATCGCGCTCCTGCGCGGAGTGAACGTGCCGGGCCGCTCCGTGAAGATGGAGCGGCTGCGCGCGCTCTTCACCGAACTGGGCCTCACCTCGGTGCGCAGCTACATCCAGAGCGGCAACGTCTTCTTCGAGTCCGACGAGACCGACCGGGCCGCGCTCGCCGCCCGCATCGGCGACCACCTCGCCCGGGCCCTCGGCTACGACGTCGCGGTCTGCCTGCGCACGGTGCCGGAACTGGAGGCGCTGATCGCGCTCGACCCGTTCCGCGACGTGCAGGCCGGCGACGACATCCGCCGCTGCGTCGTGTTCACCACCGAGCCCGTCGACCCCGGCCTGGAGCTGCCGCTGCTCTCCCCGAAGAAGGACATGGAGATCATCGGCACCACCGCGTACGAGGCGTTCGTCGTCTGGCACCTGATCAACGGCAAGGCCCCCGGCGCCAAGGGCTTCCAGGAGAACCTCCTCGGCCGCGACGCGACGACCCGCTTCTTCCACACCGTCGTCAAGATCCTCGCCGCCGCGAAGAAGGGCGCCGCCTGACCGACGCGCCTGAGCGGCGCGCCGCCGCAGACGCCCGCCCGGTCAGGCCCGGTCGATGTGCACGCTCGTCGACTTCACCCGGGCGGTGGCCTGCACCCCCACCTCCAGGCCCAGCTCCTCGACGGCCTCCCGCGTCAGCAGCGACACCAGCCGGTGCGGCCCCGCCTGGATCTCCACCTGCGCCGCCACGTCGCCGAGCTTCACCGCGGTCACGATCCCCGCGAACGCGTTGCGCGCCGAGGTGTACGACACCTCCTCGTCGCCCGCGCCGTGCTGCGCCACCTCGACGGAGAACGCCGCCAGGTCGCGGCCGTCGATGAGGCGGCGGCCGCCCTCGTCGCGATGGGTCGCCACCCGCCCCGCGTCGGCCCAGCGCCGGGCGGTGTCCGGGCTGACGCCCAGCAGACGGGCCGCCTGCCCGATCGTGTAGGACTGCATGCGCCGTACCCTAACCGGCCCCGTCCGCGCCCCGCCCCGCCCGGCCGGGTGGACCAGCCGGGATGAGGAATCACGGTGCGCGTCCTAGGGTGCCAACCATGGCAGACAGCGCGCCGGACCGGCGCTCCGCGGAGCGGGGCGGGAACCCGGGCGACGGCACGCCCGACCCGCGACGGTGGCGGGCGCTCGCCGTCTGCCTGGTCGCGGGGTTCATGACCCTGCTCGACGTCTCGATCGTGAACGTCGCACTGCCCTCCATCAAGGAGGGGCTGCACACCCCGGAGTCCGACCTGCAATGGGTCCTGTCCGGGTACGCGCTGGCCTTCGGCCTGTTCCTGATCCCGGCCGGACGGCTCGGCGACGCGCGGGGCCGGCGGGCCGTCTTCATGGCGGGGCTCGCCCTGTTCACCCTCGCGTCCGCCGCCTGCGGCGCCGCCCAGTCCAGTCTCTGGCTGGTCGTCGCCCGACTGGTCCAGGGCATGGCCGGCGGCATGGTCTCGCCGCAGATCTCCGCCCTCATCCAGCAGATGTTCCGGGGCCGTGAACGCGGCCGTGCCTTCGGCATGTTCGGCACGGTCGTCGGCATCTCCACGGCGGTCGGCCCGCTCCTGGGCGGCCTGCTGATCCAGGCCGCCGGGGCCGACGAGGGCTGGCGGTGGGTGTTCTACGTCAACCTGCCGCTCGGCGGTATCTGCCTGCTGCTCGCCCGCCGGCTGCTGCCCGACACCCCGCACGCCGGAGCGGTCCGGCTCCGCAACCTCGACCCGCTCGGCGTGCTGCTGCTGGGCGCCGGGGTCCTGGCCCTGCTGCTGCCCTTCGTCCAGTCCCGGCAGTGGCCGGGCCCCGGCAAGTGGCTGCTGGTGATCCTGGCGGCGGCGCTGCTCACCGCCTTCGCCGGGTGGGAGGCCCGCTGCGGGCGCCGGGGCACCCAGCCGGTCGTCGACCTCAGCCTCTTCCGGGTCCGCTCCTACTGGCTGGGCTGCCTGCTCATCCTGCTCTACTTCGCCGGATTCACCTCGATCTTCTTCATCACCACGCTCTACCTCCAGAGCGGCCTGCACTACACCGCGCTCCAGGCCGGCCTCGCCATCACCCCGTTCGCCGTGGGCTCCGCCGTCGCCGCGAGCCCCGGCGGCCGGCTCGTCGGGCGCTTCGGCCGCCCCCTCGTCGTCATCGGCCTCGTCGCCGTGGCCGTGGGCCTCGGGGCCACCGCGCTCGCCGTCCACCTCGTGCCCGGCCGGGGCGTGGGCTGGGCGATGGCCGCCCCGCTGCTGTTCGCGGGGCTCGGCAGCGGCCTGGTCATCGCCCCCAACCAGACGCTCACCCTCTCCGAGGTGCCCGTGGCCACCGCGGGCAGCGCCGGCGGCACCCTCCAGACCGGCCAGCGCGTCGGCTCGGCGATCGGCATCGCGGCCGTGGGCGCGGTGTTCTTCGCCCAGGTCGGCGGGGACGGCTGGTCCGACGCGTACGACCACGGGCTCATCGTCTCCGTCGCCTTCGTCGTCGCCGCCCTGCTCGTCGCACTCGCCGACGTGGGCGGCGGCCGGCGGGGCAGACGGCGTAGCGAGCACTCCGCACCCTCCGCAGCCCCCTCGTGAAGGAGAACGCGATGAACGACTCCGCCGGAACCGACGGCAACAGCTCGTACGGCCACAAGCCCTTCAAACGGTCCCGCAGCCACTTCGCGGACCGCATCACCGCCGACGGCCGCGACGGCTGGCCCGTCGAGGCGGGCCGCTACCGGCTCGTCGTCAGCCGCGCCTGCCCCTGGGCCAGCCGTGCCCTGGTCTCCCGCCGGCTCCTCGGCCTGGAGGACGCCCTCTCGCTCGCCGTCGCCGACCCGCTCCAGGACGACCGCAGCTGGCGCTTCACGCTGGACCCGGACGGCCGCGACCCGGTCCTCGGCATCCGCTACCTCAGCGAGGCGTACGACGCGCGGGAGCGCGGCTATCCGGGCGGGGTCAGCGTCCCGGCGATCGTCGACGTGCCCACCGGCAGGCTCGTCACCAACGACTACCAGCAGATCACCCTGGACCTCGCCACCGAGTGGACCGCCCTGCACCGCCCCGGCGCCCCCGACCTCTACCCCGAGCCGCTGCGGGCGGAGATCGACGAGGTCATGGAGGGGATCTACCGGGACGTGAACAACGGGGTGTACCGGGCCGGGTTCGCGGACACCCAGGAGACCTACGAGGAGGCGTACGAGGCGCTGTTCCGCCGCCTGGAGGAGACCTCGCGGCGGCTGGCGGACCGGCGCTACCTCGTCGGCGACACGATCACCGAGGCCGACATCCGGTTCTTCACCACCCTGGTGCGCTTCGACGCCGTCTACCACGGCCACTTCAAGTGCAACCGCCGCAAACTCTCCGAGGACCCGGTGCTGTGGGCGTACGTCAGGGACCTGTACCAGACACCCGGGTTCGGGGACACGGTGGACTTCCACCACATCAAGCAGCACTACTACCGCGTGCACACCGGCATCAACCCCACCGGCATCGTGCCGGCGGGCCCCGACCTGTCCGGCTGGCTCACCCCGCATCACCGCGAACAGCTCGGCGGACGCCCCTTCGGCGACGGCACCCCGCCCGGACCGCCGCCCTCCCGCGAACAGATCCCGCCCGGCGGACGTCCCTAGGGCCGGTCCGGCGGATCACGGCCGGGGTCCTGGGCGGCTTCCGGCCGGTGTGGGCAGGGTCCTGTCGAGTCGCCGCCCCTCACGAGATATCTTGATGTCAAGCAATGTTGCAGACGTGGAGCGGAGCACAGGGTGACTGACTCGACCATCATCTATACACACACCGACGAGGCCCCGGCCCTGGCGACCTATTCGTTCCTGCCCGTGATCCAGGCGTACGCCTCCAAGGCCGGGATCAACGTCGAGAGCCGGGACATCTCGCTCGCGGGCCGGATCATCGCGGGCTTCCCGGACCGCCTCCGGGAGGACCAGCGCATCGACGACGCGCTCGCCGAGCTGGGTGAGCTGGCCACCACGCCGGGCGCCAACATCATCAAGCTGCCCAACATCTCGGCCTCGATCCCGCAGCTCAAGGCCGCCATCGCCGAGCTCCAGGCCCAGGGCTACGACCTGCCGGACTACCCGGACGACCCGAAGACCGACGAGGACAAGGACGTCCGCGCCCGTTACGACAAGGTCAAGGGCAGCGCCGTCAACCCGGTCCTGCGCGAGGGCAACTCCGACCGCCGCGCCCCCGCGTCGGTCAAGAACTACGCCAAGACCCACCCGCACCGCATGGGCGCCTGGTCCGCCGACTCCAAGACCAACGTCGCCACCATGGGCGTCGACGACTTCCGGTCCACCGAGAAGTCCGCGGTCATCGCCGAGCCCGGCAACCTGCGCATCGAGCTCGTCGGCGACGACGGCACCACCACCGTGCTGCGCGAGTCCGTACCGGTCCTCGCGGGCGAGGTCGTCGACGCCTCCGTCATGCGCGTCGCCGCCCTGCGCGAGTTCATCACCGCCCAGATCGCCCGCGCCAAGGCCGAGGGCGTGCTCTTCTCCGTGCACCTCAAGGCCACGATGATGAAGGTCTCCGACCCGATCATCTTCGGCCACGTCGTGCGCGCCTTCTTCCCCAAGACCTTCGCCGAGTACGGTGACGTGCTCGCCGCCGCCGGCCTGACCCCGAACGACGGTCTGGGCGGCATCCTCAAGGGCCTGGAGTCCCTGCCCGAGGGCGCGAAGATCAAGGAGTCCTTCGACGCCGAGCTGGCCGAGGGCCCCGCCCTCGCCATGGTCGACTCCGACAAGGGCATCACCAACCTGCACGTCCCGAGCGACGTCATCGTGGACGCCTCCATGCCGGCCATGATCCGCACCTCCGGCCACATGTGGGGCCCGGACGGCCAGGAGGCCGACACCATCGCCGTCCTCCCGGACAGCAGCTACGCCGGTGTCTACCAGGTCGTCATCGACGACTGCCGCGCCAACGGCGCCTTCGACCCGGCCACCATGGGCTCGGTGCCCAACGTCGGCCTCATGGCGCAGAAGGCCGAGGAGTACGGCAGCCACGACAAGACGTTCGAGATCCCCACCACGGGCACCGTCCGCGTCGTCGACGCCGACGGCAACGCCGTGCTGGAGCAGACCGTCGGCGCCGGCGACATCTTCCGCATGTGCCAGGCCAAGGACCTCCCGATCCAGGACTGGGTCAAGCTCGCCGTCACCCGCGCCCGCGCCACCGGCGCCCCGGCCGTCTTCTGGCTGGACGAGGACCGCGCCCACGACGCGCAGCTCATCGCCAAGGTCCGCACGTACCTCGCCGACCACGACACCGACGGTCTCCAGATCGAGATCATGTCCCCGGTGAAGGCCACCGCCTTCTCGCTGGAGCGCATCCGCCGCGGCGAGGACACCATCTCGGTGACCGGCAACGTGCTCCGCGACTACCTCACGGACCTGTTCCCGATCCTGGAGCTGGGCACCAGCGCCAAGATGCTCTCGATCGTCCCGCTGATGAACGGCGGCGGCCTCTTCGAGACGGGCGCCGGCGGCTCCGCGCCCAAGCACGTCCAGCAGCTGGTCAAGGAGGACTACCTGCGCTGGGACAGCCTGGGCGAGTTCTTCGCCCTCGCCGCCAGCTTCGAGCACCTGGCGCAGAGCACGGGCAACGCCCGCGCCCAGGTCCTCGCCGAGACGCTGGACCGGGCCACGGCCACGTTCCTCAACGAGGACAAGTCGCCCTCCCGCCGCCTCGGCGGGATCGACAACCGCGGCAGCCACTTCTACCTGTCGCTGTACTGGGCCCAGGAGCTGGCGGGCCAGTCCGCCGACGCCGAGCTGGCCGAGGCGTTCGCCCCGCTCGCCAAGACCCTGGCCGAGCAGGAGAGCACGATCGTCGACGAGCTGATCGCCGTCCAGGGCAAGCCGGCCGACATCGGCGGCTACTACCAGCCCGACCCGGCCAAGGCCGCGGCCGTCATGCGCCCCTCCGCGACGTTCAACCAGGCGATCGCCAGCCTCGCCTGACCCCGGCGCGCACCCCGACGCCCCGGCCGGCTCCCGCCGCGCCGGGGCGTCCCCGCGTCCGTAACCCCCCTGACGGGTGAAATGTGGAGTCCCGGCGGGTGCCGGGACGGCCGACGGGCCCGCTTCGCTGGTTTGCTGCATCCGGAAACACGGACGCACGAGCGAAGGAGCGGCCCCGTGACGACGACGGGCACACCAGGAACGGCCGAGGACGAGGAGGCGTACTCCAACGAGCTGCCGGTACACGGCAGAGAGCCCGGCAACGTCGTCATCAAATGGCTGACCTCCACCGATCACAAGACGATCGGCAGCCTCTATCTGCTCACCTCGTTCGGCTTCTTCCTCGGCGGCGGGCTGCTCGCCCTGGTCATGCGCGCCGAACTCGCCAGGCCCGGCACGCAGATCGTCTCGAACGAGCAGTTCAACCAGGCGTTCACGATGCACGGCACGATCATGCTGCTGATGTTCGCGACACCGCTGTTCGCCGGGTTCGCGAACTGGATCATGCCGCTGCAGATCGGCGCGCCCGACGTGGCGTTCCCGCGGCTGAACATGTTCGCGTACTGGCTGTACCTCCTCGGCTCGCTCATCGCGGTCGCCGGGTTCCTCACCCCGAACGGCGCCGCCGACTTCGGCTGGTTCGCCTACACGCCGCTGACCGACATCGTCCGCTCGCCCGGCGTCGGCGGGGACCTGTGGATCATGGGCCTGGCCCTCTCCGGCTTCGGCACGATCCTCGGCTCGGTCAACTTCATCACCACGATCATCTGCATGCGCGCGCCCGGAATGACGATGTTCCGCATGCCGATCTTCACCTGGAACGTCCTGCTGACCGGTGTGCTGGTGCTGATGGCCTTCCCGGTGCTCGCCGCGGCGCTCCTGGCCCTGGAGGCGGACCGCAAGTTCGGCGCGCACATCTTCGACGCGTCCAACGGCGGCGCGCTGCTGTGGCAGCACCTCTTCTGGTTCTTCGGCCATCCGGAGGTGTACATCATCGCCCTGCCGTTCTTCGGCATCGTCTCCGAGGTCATCCCGGCGTTCAGCCGCAAACCGATCTTCGGCTACATCGGGCTGATCGGGGCGACCATCTCCATCGCCGGCCTCTCGATCACGGTGTGGGCGCACCACATGTTCGTCACCGGCGGCGTCCTGCTGCCGTTCTTCTCCTTCATGTCGTTCCTGATCGCGGTGCCCACCGGGGTGAAGTTCTTCAACTGGATCGGCACCATGTGGCACGGCTCGCTGTCCCTGGAGACACCGATGCTGTGGGCGATCGGCTTCCTCGTGACGTTCCTCTTCGGCGGTCTGACGGGGGTGCTCCTGGCCTCGCCGCCGATGGACTTCCACGTCTCCGACACGTACTTCGTCGTCGCGCACTTCCACTACGTCGTCTTCGGCACCGTGGTGTTCGCGATGTTCTCCGGCTTCCACTTCTGGTGGCCGAAGTTCACCGGCAAGATGCTGGACGAGCGGCTCGGCAAGATCACCTTCTGGACGCTGTTCGTGGGCTTCCACGGCACGTTCCTGGTGCAGCACTGGCTGGGCGCGGAGGGCATGCCGCGGCGGTACGCGGACTACCTCGCGTCCGACGGCTTCACCGCCCTGAACACCATCTCGTCGATCTCCTCGTTCCTGCTCGGCCTGTCGATGCTGCCCTTCCTGTACAACGTCTGGAAGACCGCGAAGTACGGCAAGATGGTCGGGGTCGACGACCCGTGGGGCTACGGCCGCTCGCTCGAGTGGGCGACCTCCTGCCCGCCGCCCCGGCACAACTTCGTCACCCTGCCCCGCATCCGCTCCGAGTCCCCGGCGTTCGACCTGCACCACCCGGTCGTGCGCGAGCTGGAGGAGGCCGCGACCAAGCCCCACACCTCCATGACGGTGGCGCCCGGGGACAAGCAGGCGTGAGCGCCGAGAAGAAGCGGACGGGGTCCGGGCCGGAGGCCGAGAGCGCGCGGGGGCTGGCCCAGATGGAGGGCTACCTGCTGTGGAACGCCGAGGTCGAGCAGGCCCGCCGGCTCGCCCGGCGCTTCACCGACCAGCTGCCCTGGCTGACCACCGCCCAGCGCGAGGACGTGGAACGCGTCTACACCGCCGAGCGCACCGCCGAGTCCCGGGTGGTGCTGGCCCGGATCTCCGCCCGCGCCCTGCAACTGCGCGGCGAGTACACCGCGCGCTACCGCAGGCTCCGGGCCCGCTGCGTCGCCGCCGCCGTGGTCTGCGCCGGGGCCGCGGCGGGCGCCTGCGGGGTCCTGGCCCAGCTGGCCCGCTGAACCGGGCCCGGTCGTCCGTTCTGCCTTCCCAGCAGGCGCACTCGCCGCCCGGTCGTGAAGATGAGAGGTGACGGGCGCGTGTGACGGGGCAGGCGAACGGACGACCGTGCAGACCCCCAGAAGGGACGATCACTGTGGCACGACCCAGGATTCTCGTAGTCGGAGCCGGTTTCGCCGGGGTCGAGTGCGTACGCCGTCTGGAGCGGCGGCTGCGGCCCGGTGAAGCGGACATCGCGCTCGTCGCCCCCTTCTCGTACCAGCTCTACCTGCCGCTGCTGCCCCAGGTGGCGTCCGGGGTGCTGACCCCGCAGTCCGTCGCCGTGTCGCTGCGGCGCAGCAGCCGCCACCGCACCCGGATCATCCCCGGCGGGGCCATCGGCGTGGACCCGGAAGCGAAGGTCTGCGTGGTCCGCAAGATCACCGACGAGATCGTCAACGAGCGCTACGACCACCTCGTCCTCAGCCCCGGCAGCGTCACCCGGACCTTCGACATCCCCGGCCTCCTCGACCACGCCCGGGGCATGAAGACGCTGGCCGAGGCCGCCTACGTACGCGATCACGTCATCGCCCAGCTCGACCTCGCCGACGCCAGCAACGACGAGCAGGAGCGCGCGTCCCGGCTCCAGTTCGTCGTGGTCGGCGGCGGCTACGCCGGCACCGAGACCGCGGCCTGCCTCCAGCGCCTCACCACCAACGCGCTGCGGCACTACCCCCGCCTCGACCCGAAGCTCGTCAAGTGGCACCTCATCGACATCGCGCCCAAGCTCATGCCCGAGCTGGGCGACAAGCTCGGCGCCAGCGCCCTGAAGGTGCTGCGCGACCGGGGCATCGAGGTGTCGCTCGGCGTGTCGGTCGCCGAGGCCGGGGCCGAGACCGTGACGTTCACCGACGGCCGGGTGCTGCCCTGCCGCACCCTGATCTGGACCGCCGGGGTCGCCGCCAGCCCGCTGGTCGGCACCTTCGACGCGGAGACCGTGAAGGGCCGGCTCGCCGTGACCGCCGAGATGACCCTGCCCGGCCACGACGGCATCTTCGCGCTCGGCGACGTCGCCGCCGTGCCCGACCTGGCCAAGGGCGACGGCGCGGTCTGCCCGCCCACCGCCCAGCACGCGATGCGCCAGGGCCGCAAGCTCGCCGACAACCTGCTCGCCAAGCTGCGCGGCCGGCCCATGGAGCCGTACGTCCACCACGACCTCGGGCTCGTCGTGGACCTCGGGGGCAAGGACGCCGTGTCCAAGCCCCTGGGCATCGAGATGCACGGCATCGGCGCCCAGGCCGTCGCCCGCGGCTACCACTGGTCGGCGCTGCGCACCAACGTCGCCAAGGCCCGCGTCATGGCGAACTGGCTGATCAACGCCGCCGCCGGCGACGACTTCGTGCGCACCGGCTTCCAGATGCACAAGCCGGCCACGCTGCGGGACTTCGAGTACACCGACAGCTATCTCACCCCGGAGCAGGTCCGCGAGCACACCGCCGCCCTGCGCACCCGGATGTGAGCGGGCGGCGGGCCCGCCCGGCGGCTCAGTCCGCCGGGCCGGCCCCCCGGAAGGCGGCGAGGATCTCCTCGGCGGCCAGCGTCGCCGGGAGCGTCCCCTCCCGCACCCGCCGCTCCAGCTCCGGCGCCAGCGCCCGCACCCCGGCGTGGCCGCGCAGGCTCTCCAGCAGCTCCTCGCGCACCATGGTCCAGGTCCAGTCCACCTGCTGCTCGCTGCGCTTGGCGGCGAGTCGGCCCGTGGACTCCAGCAGCGCCCGGTGCTGCTCCAGGCGCTCCCACAGGGCGTCCAGCCCGGTCGACTCCCGCGCGCTGCACGTCAGCACCGGCGGCGTCCACACCGCGTCCGCCGCGTGCATCAGCCGCAGCGCGCCCGCCAGTTCACGGGCGGCGGCGCGCGCGTCGCGTTCGTGCGGGCCGTCCGCCTTGTTGACGGCGATGGCGTCCGCCAGTTCCAGGACGCCCTTCTTGATGCCCTGCAACTGGTCCCCGGTCCGGGCCAGCGTCAGCAGCAGGAACGTGTCGACCATGTTGGCGACCGCCGTCTCCGACTGGCCGACGCCCACCGTCTCCACGAGCACCACGTCGTAGCCCGCCGCCTCCATCACCACGATGGACTCGCGGGTCGCCTTCGCCACCCCGCCCAGCGTGCCGGCGGTGGGGGAGGGGCGGACGAACGCCGCCGGGTCCACCGCCAGCCGCTCCATCCGGGTCTTGTCGCCCAGGATGGAACCGCCGGTGCGGCTGGACGACGGATCGACCGCCAGCACCGCCACCCGGTGGCCGAGCCCGGTGAGCATGGTGCCGAGCGCGTCGATGAACGTCGACTTGCCGACACCGGGCACCCCGCTGACACCGACGCGCCGGGCCCGGCCCGAGTGCGGCAGCAGCCGGCGCAGCAGCTCCTGCGCCAGGGCCCGGTGGTCGGGGCGGGTCGACTCGACGAGGGTGATGGCGCGCGCGATGTGCGCGCGCTTCCCGTCGAGCACGCCCTTCACATAACTGTCGAGATCGATCCTCGGGGCCATCGCTCAGCGGCTCACAGCTCGTGGCCGAGGGCGGACCCGAGCCGGGTCACCAGATCGTGCGCCGCCTCCGGGATCACCGTGCCCGGCGGGAAGACGGCCGCGGCGCCCGCCTCGAGCAGAGCCTCGACGTCCTGCGGCGGAATGACCCCGCCGACCACGATCATGATGTCCTCGCGCCCCTCGGCGGCCAGCTCCTCGCGGAGCGCCGGGACGAGCGTGAGGTGACCGGCGGCCAGCGACGAGACGCCCACGATGTGCACGTCCGCCTCGACCGCCTGCCGGGCGACCTCGCCCGGCGTCTGGAAGAGCGGGCCGACGTCCACGTCGAAGCCCAGGTCGGCGAAGGCGGTCGCGATCACCTTCTGCCCGCGGTCGTGCCCGTCCTGGCCCATCTTGGCGACCAGGATGCGCGGACGGCGTCCCTCCGCCTCCTCGAACGCGTCGACCAGTGCGCGGGTGCGGTCCACGGACGGCGACTCCCCTGCCTCGTTGCGGTACACACCGGAGATCGTACGGATCTGGCCCGCGTGCCTGCCGTACACCTTCTCCAGGGCGTCCGAGATCTCGCCCACGGTGGCCATCGCACGGGCCGCGTCCACCGCGAGCGCCAGCAGATTGCCGTCCAGGCCGGGCCCCGGCTCCCGCCCGGCCGCCTCGGTCAGCGCGCGGAGCGCGTCCCGGCAGGCCGCCTCGTCGCGTTCCGCGCGCAGCCGCCGCAGCTTCTCGATCTGCTGGGTGCGCACCGAGGAGTTGTCGACCTTGAGGACATCGATCTGCTCGTCGGTCTCGACCCGGTACTTGTTGACGCCGATCACCGGCTGCCGTCCCGAGTCGATGCGGGCCTGGGTGCGGGCGGCGGCCTCCTCGATGCGCAGCTTCGGGATGCCCGCGTCGATGGCCTTCGCCATGCCGCCGGCCGCCTCGACCTCCTCGATGTGCTGCCAGGCCCGCCGCGCCAGGTCGTACGTCAGCTTCTCCACGTACGCGCTGCCGCCCCAGGGGTCGATGACCCGGCCGGTGCCGGACTCCTGCTGGAGCAGCAGCTGGGTGTTGCGGGCGATGCGCGCCGAGAAGTCGGTCGGCAGGGCCAGCGCCTCGTCGAGGGCGTTGGTGTGCAGCGACTGCGTGTGGCCCTGGGTGGCGGCCATGGCCTCCACACAGGTGCGGGTGACGTTGTTGAACACGTCCTGCGCGGTCAGCGACCAGCCGGAGGTCTGCGAGTGGGTGCGCAGCGACAGCGACTTCGCGTTCTTCGGCTCGAACTGCTGCACGAGCTTGGCCCAGAGGAGCCGGGCCGCGCGCAGCTTCGCGATCTCCATGAAGAAGTTCATGCCGATCGCCCAGAAGAATGACAGCCGGGGCGCGAACGCGTCCACGTCGAGCCCCGCGGCCCGCCCGGCGCGCAGGTACTCGACCCCGTCGGCCAGGGTGTACGCCAGCTCCAGATCGGCCGTCGCCCCGGCCTCCTGGATGTGGTAGCCGGAGATGGAGATCGAGTTGTAGCGCGGCATCTTCTGCGAGGTGTACGAGAAGATGTCGGAGATGATCCGCATCGAGGGCTTCGGCGGATAGATGTAGGTGTTGCGGACCATGAACTCCTTCAGAATGTCGTTCTGAATGGTCCCGGCCAGCTTCTCGGGCGGTACGCCCTGTTCCTCGGCGGCCACGATGTACAGCGCGAGCACCGGCAGCACGGCGCCGTTCATCGTCATCGACACCGACATCCGGTCCAGCGGGATGCCGTCGAACAGCTGGCGCATGTCGTAGATCGAGTCGATCGCCACGCCCGCCATGCCGACGTCGCCCGTCACCCGGGGGTGGTCGCTGTCGTAACCGCGGTGCGTGGGCAGGTCGAAGGCGACCGACAGGCCCTTCTGCCCGGCCGCCAGGTTGCGCCGGTAGAAGGCGTTGGACTCCTCGGCGGTGGAGAAACCCGCGTACTGCCGGATCGTCCAGGGCTGGTTGACGTACATCGTCGGGTACGGGCCCCGCAGGTACGGGGCGATGCCCGGATAGGTCTCCAGGAAGTCGAGCCCCTCCAGGTCCCGGCCGGTGTACAGGGGCTTGACCGCGATGCCTTCGGGGGTCTCCCACACCAGGTCCGCCGCAGCGGAGCCGGAGGACTCCTCGACCGCGGCGCGCCACTGGTCCTCGGTGACCCCGGGGGCGTCCTGGGGCCCGAGGGCGATGTCGGAGAAGTCGGGGATACGCATCACGCCACACCCATCCGGTCGAGAAGTGAGGAGAGCACGGCCACCGCGTCGCAGCCGGCGAAGACGTACTCGTCGACCCCGTCGTACGCGCCGGGCCGCCCCGCCAGGTACACGCGCCGCGCGCCCGCCGCGACCAGCGCGGCCGCGACCTCGGCCGCCTGCTCGGCGTAGAGCGCGTCGCTGGAGCACAGGCACGCCACGTCCGTCCCGGAGGCGGCGAACGCCTCGGCGACCGACGCCGCGTCCACCCGGGCCGGCTCGTGCACCGGCTCGACGCCGCCCGCCTGGAACAGGTTCGCGGCGAAGGAGACCCGCGCGGTGTGGGCCGCCGCCGGGCCGAGCGCGGCCAGGAACACCCGGGGCCGCGCGCCGGTCGCCGCCAGATGGGCGTCCGACCGGACCCGCAGCGCCTCGAACGCCTCGTCGCGCCGTACGACCGGCAGACCGCGCCGGGCCGGGGCTTCGGGGAAGGGCTCCCGCTCCACCGGGCGCTCCGCTAGCAGCGGGAACTCGCTCACCCCGGTCACCGGCTCCTTGCGCCGGGCCAGGTCCTTCGTGCGCGCCGCCCACGTCGCCGCGATCCGCTCCGCGACGAACCCCGAGCCGAGCGCCGCCGCCTGACCGCCGGCCCGCTCGATCTCCTGGAAGAACGACCAGGCCGCCCCGGCGAGTTCGTCGGTGAGCCGCTCCACGTACCAGGAACCGCCCGCCGGGTCGATGACCCGCGCCAGATGGGACTCCTCCAGCAGGATCGTGGAGGTGTTGCGGGCGATGCGCCGGGCGAACGCGTCGGGCAGGCCCAGCGCGTGATCGAACGGCAGCACCGTGACCGCGTCCGCGCCGCCGACGCCCGCGCCCAGGCTCGCCAGGGTCGTGCGCAGCATGTTCACCCACGGATCGCGCCGGGTCATCATCACCGGCGAGGTCACCGCGTGCTGGCGCTGCGCACCCGCGCCGGGCGCCCCGCACACCTCGGCGACCCGCGCCCACAGCCGGCGCGCCGCCCGCGTCTTCGCGATCGTCAGGAACTGGTCGGCGGTCGCCGCGTACCGGAACTCCAGCTGCCCGCACGCCGCTTCGACGCCGAGCCCGGCGTCCGTCAGCGCCCGCAGGTACGCGACCCCGGTGGCCAGCGACGCGCCCAGCTCCTGGGCCGCCGAACCGCCCGCCTCGTGGTACGGCAGGGCGTCCACGACGATCGCCCGCAGCTCCGGGTACTCCCGTGCGCAGCGCAGCGCCCAGCGCACCGCGTCCGCCGGGTCCGGCTCGGTGCCCTCGCGCGCGGCGAGCCCGAACGGGTCGGCGCCCAGGTTGCCCCGCACCTGTCCGGCCGGGGTGCCGCGCCGCGCGTGCAGCCGCAGCAATTCGGTCGCCGCCGCGTCCAGTTCGGCGCCGGCGTCCAGGACGACGGGGGCCAGGTCGAGCAGGACGCCGTCGAGCGCGCGCTCCAGACCGGCCACGGGCACGCCGCCGGTGCCGCCGACGGCCAGCCACAGCGAGGTGACGCCGTTCTCCAGGTCCGTCAGCACGGCCTCGTTGAGCCGGGCGGGGTCGGTGAACGCATGCCGCTGCCGTACGCCCCAGCCGCCCGCCGTACACCCCTCGGGCTTGCCGCCGCGGGTGAAGGGGGCGAACCCCGGGAGACCGGCATCGGGCGCGTCGTCGCGCGAGGTGTAGAGGGGGCGGGTGATGAGCCCGTCCTCCACCGTGGTGGACAGTGCTTCCTCGGCGGCCGGTCCCGACACGTCCTTGCCCGATTTGCGCAGCACACCCTCGACGAGGCTCTGCCACTGCTCATGGGCGGGGTCAGGGAATCCGGCGGCCAGCGAAAGCCCGTCAGCAGGCTGGACCGTCATGGCCCAGATGCTAGGACAGCTCCCGGGGGAGCAGCAGCGCGTCGGCCTGTGACCTTGCCCTCCCCCAGCGCGCTTGATCCTTTACGTACTGTCGCGTAGCAACGCCCGACGCTCTGTACCGATTCGCCACAGTGCGCTACGGAATGCCCAAAGTTATGCTGCTGCCAGTCCATTCATCCGGAGAGGACGGCGCACCCGTGACCGTGTGGCCGGTACCGGAAGGGCGCATGCCATGACGACCTCACCGGGCGGCCGGAAGGGGGCCCGGCCCCGCGGCGCCGCGCCCGATCGGTGATCACCGGCGTTTTACTTTGTCGATGTGACGACATCATGCGACTTTGATCCGGCCAGGCCGAAGTCGATTCGGATGCGTGCCGGGAAAAGAGGAAATCCATCGTGCACACCGTCAGGGCCGTCCCGACCGTCTCCGCTCTCAATCTGCGCGATCTGGGAGGCATTCCCCTGGGCCCCGGGCGGCAGGTCCGCCGGGGCGTGGTGCTGCGCTCCGGCCGGCTCGGCGGCCTCGACCCGGTGGACGCCGCCGCCGTGGCCGCGCTCGGCATCCGCACGGTCGTCGATCTGCGGACCGCCGACGAACGCTCCTCGGCCCCGGACGCCCTGCCGCCCGGCTCCCGCCTCTTCGTGGCCGACGTCCTGGGGGACAACCCCGGCGTGACCCCCGCCCGCTTCCGCGCCCTGCTCGCCGACCCCGTCGAGGCGGAACGCCTGCTGGGCGACGGCAAGGCGGAGGAGGCCGTCGCGCGGTCGTACCGCCAGCTCGTCCTCTCGCCCGGCGCCGCAGCTGCCTACCGCGCCCTCGTCGACACCGTCGCCGATCCCGCCGCGCGCCCGGTGCTCTTCCACTGCGCGACCGGCAAGGACCGGGCCGGCTGGGCGGCCGCCCTGCTGCTCCTGCTCCTCGGGGCCTCGCGGGACGCCGTGCGCGCGGAGTTCCTCGCGGTGAACCCGGTGCTGCGGGCCGTCGGCCGCCCCTATGTGCAGGGCTTCCTCGACGCCGGCGGCGACCCGGCGATCGCCTCCGCGATCACCGAGGTGCGCCCGCGCTACCTCGACACGGCCCTGGATGCCATGGACGAGCGCTGGGGCGGCCTGGACGGCTACGTACGCGACTGCCTGCGCGTCCCCGGTCCCACGCTGCGCCGCCTGCGCGGCGAACTGGTCGTCTACGCCGACGCGTAGCGGCGCCCGCCCTCCTCGGTCCCGCAGCGCTCCCGACTGTTGACAACATACCCCTGGGGGGTATGTTGTGGGGGTACGGAGAAGCCGCGTTCCCGAGGAGAGCGTCATGAACAACGGACTGAAGACCACCGCATTCGCCGCCGCGCTCGCCGCCACCTTCGGCATCGCCTACGGGGTGGGCGGCGGCATCGGCCCGGTCGGCACCGCGGCCGCCCAGCCCGCCGCCGGCCACGCCAAGGGTCACGGCGGTGACGAGCACGCGGGCCACGGCGCGAAGGCCGCCGCCGCGGCCCCCGGCGGGCTCCAGGTCTCGGACGGCGGCTACACCCTGGACCTGCGCACCCCGGCCGTCGAGGCCGGTGCTCCCGCGGCGCTCCGCTTCGCCGTCCTGGACGACGCCACCGGCCGCCCGCTCACCGCCTACCGGAGCGAACACGGCAAGGAACTCCATCTGATCCTCGCCTCGCACGACCTGGGGACCTACCGCCATCTGCACCCGGAACGCGGTGCGGACGGCGTCTGGTCGGTCACCGCCGCGCTCCCGGCGGCCGGGGACTACCGGCTGTTCGCCGACTTCACGCCCGGGGCCGACGGCGCCCGCAACCTCACCCTGGGCACGGACCTGGCCGTCGGCGGGCACTACCGGCCCCGGGCGCTGCCGGCCGCGAGCACCACCACCACGACGGACGGCTACCGGGTCACGCTGAAGGGCACCCCCGTGCCGGGCCGGGAGCGCGAACTCACCCTGACCATCAGCCGCGACGGCAAGCCCGTCACCGACCTCCAGCCGTACCTGGGCGCCTACGGGCACCTCGTCGCCCTGCGCGCCGGTGACCTCGCGTACCTGCACGTCCACCCGGAGGAGGGCGGCCCCGGCCCCTCGGTCTCGTTCGCCGCCACCGCCCCGACCGCGGGCATCTACCGGCTGTTCCTGGACTTCCGCCACGGCGGCGAGGTGCACACCGCCGCGTTCACCGTCGCCGCGGGCGCGCAGCCGGCGAAGCAGGAAACCGCGAAGCAGGAAGCCTCGAAGCCGGAAACGGGGAAGCCGGAAGCGGAGAAGGCCGAGACCGGGCACGCCCACTGAGGCCGGACAGCCCTCGGCCCCCGGCACGAAGCGTGCCGGGGGCCGAGGAGCGAGGGCGGCTGCCGGTGGATCTCCCGGAGCGTTCTCAGACCCTCAGGAGCCGTTCGGTCAGGTCGCGGTAGTGCTGGAGCGTGATCCGCAGCTCCTCCGTCCGCGCCCCGCCGTCGCCGTCGCCGTGGCCGGGTTCGCCCGGTTCGCCGACGCGCAGGGTGCCGCGCCGCTCCTCGAGCGCTTCGGTGAGGCCGGCGACCACCGCGTCGAACGTGGCCTCGGCCTCCTTCACCGCGCGGTGCGGGCTCTCGACGAAGTCGGCCACCGCCTGGTGGAGGCGCCGGACGAACTCGTCCTGCCGGCCGGCCGGGAGAAGCGGTTCGACCTCGTTCATGCCCTGCCCCTTCCTTCCGCGTGGTGCTCGTCCCGGTGGGCCGGGCGGCCGGTGCCGTTCGACACCAGGACGTCGAAGAGGCCGCGCGCCTCGACGAGCGCCGTCCGCAGCTCCTCCGTGCCGCCCTCGCCGCGCCGCGCGGCGTGCACCCGCCGGTAGGCGTGGACGTGGTGGGCGTGGTGGACGGAGAGCGCGTCGGCCTGCTCACCGAAGTCCGTGCCGTCGGGAAAGCCCAGGTCGCGGGCCAGTTCGGCCAGGAGTGCGTCCGCCTCGGCCACCGCCTGCTGCGGCGCGTCCACGAACCGGTCCTGCACCCGCGCCCAGCGCGCCAGGTACTCCTCCCGCTCCTGGGGCGTCAGCGTGCGCTCCTCCAGCGAGCCGTGCCGCTTCAGCCGTTCGTTCAGTTCGTGCTCGGCGGCCCTGGTGTCACCGTCGTGCCGGGCCACGACCCGGTCGTACTCGGGCCCGAAACGCCGGCGCAGCCCGTGCTTGCCGTTGCGCCGGCCGATGACGAAGAACACTCCGGCGGCCACCAGCACGGCCACCGCGAGGACGATCACGAGGGTCGTCATCGCCGCCACCTCCGGCGGCAGCCGGTCCGCGGGTCGCTGTAGTCCACTCCCACCATCCCCTTCGGTTCGCTGCCCGGCTCCTCCTGGCCGGGCGTGGGGCTCGTGTACCCCCGCGCACGCCGTCGAGACACGTCGTCGGCGGGGGAGTGGCGTGCGGGGCGCCGCGAGCGGTGCGTAATACTCGCTCCATGAGATCAAGCGTTACGCCGGCGGGTCGCCGGGCGTCCGGCGGCCCGGTCCGCGTCCGGCGGGCGACCGCGCGGGACGCCGGGCGCCTCACCCGGCTGGTCCGCTCCTCGCGCGCCTACGACGGCCCGTACGCGCCGATGGTCGCCGGGTACCGGGTCGGGCCGGACTACATCGAGGCCCATGAGGTGTTCGCGGCCGTGCGGGAGGCCACGGGCCAGGTGCTCGGGTTCTACGCGCTGATCCTGGAGCCGCCCGAGCTGGACCTGCTCTTCGTCGCCGACGCCGCCCAGGGCAGCGGCACCGGGCGGCTGCTCGTGGACCATCTGCGCCGCGAGGCCGACGCCCGCGGGCTGGCCGGTGTGCGCGTCGTCTCGCATCCGCCGGCCGAGGGCTTCTACCTGAGCATGGGCGCGCGGCGCACCGGCACCGTACGGGCCGCGCCCCCGGCGGTGATGTGGGACCGGCCCGAGCTGTGCCTGCCCGTCCCCTGACGGACGCCCGGCGCGCCGCTCAGGGTGCGAGGGGGAGGTCGGTCACGGTGAACAGCCCGCCGTCCGGGTCCAGGAGCGTCGCCTCCCGGCCCTCCGGCTGCGTCAGCTCCTCCACCAGCGAGCCCCCGTGCTCGCGCGCCCGCCGCACGGCGAGCTCCACGTCGTCCACCGGGAAGTTGACCTGCCAGTGCGGCCGGACCAGCGGATCGGGGGCGGCCTCGACCGCGCCGGAGCTGATCCGGGCCAGCTGGCGTCCCCCGCAGCACACGATGACCTCGTCCTTCGCGTAGGCCACCTCGCAGGCGCCCGGCAGCCCGCTCGCCCAGTCCAGCACCTCGCCGTAGAAGATCGCGGCGTCGAAGGCGCTCCGGGTGCGCAGCCGCAGCCAGGCGTGGGCCTGGTCCTCCGGCGCGGGCGGCGACGTGGCCGGCTCGGTGCGCTCCCAGATGCCGAACCCGGCCCCGTCGCGGTCGGCGGCCAGGGCGCCGCGCCCCTTGCCCAGCGTGAGCGGCCCCACCGCCACCGTGCCGCTGCGTTCCCGGATGCGGGAGGCGGCCACATCGGCGTCCCGGACGGCGAAGTAGGGGGTCCAGGCGACCGCGACGCGGAACGCGGTGGCCACCGCGCCGATGCCGGCGACCGGTACGTCGCCCCGGCGGGCCACCGAGAAGTCCTGGCCGAGCCGGCCCGTGCGGAAGGACCAGCCCATCACCGGGCCGTAGAACGCCTGGGCCGACTCCAGGTCGCGGGTCATCAGGTTGACCCAGCACGGAGCAGCGGACCCGGTGAGAGCCGCACGGGCGGGCGCCGTGCCGGGGGTGCTTGGGGTCATGGTGCTTTCTGCCTTCATCGGGGGTGCGGCAGAGGTGCCGGCGGCCCTCGGGGGCCGTCAACCAGCCTCACCGGGGGCGGCCACTCCCGCAACACGCGCACCGCACGCCCCGCGCGGCACGGGTCAGTCCCGCTTGTCGTCGTCCTCGTGGCGGATCGGCTCGTTGCCGTGCTCGCCCAGCTCGTAGGGCGACAGGCCCCTGCCGTCGGGCGGGAAGCGGTCGTCGCCGTGCACGTTCGGCTGCTCCTCGTGGGTGCGCCGGCCGGGTCCGACGGGCTGCTCGTCCGGCCGGGGCGGGGGCAGTTCCTGGTCCTGCCGTCGCTTGCCCAGAATGAAGGCGCCGATCAGCAGGAGCACCAGGAGCACCCCGATCACGCCCAGCACGACACCCGTCGCACCGCGTCCGTCCGCAAGAGTGACCGCCAGGGAATTCAGGGCTCCATCCGAAACATCCATGTTTGCCGGATACCCCGCTTCGGGGCCGCCACTCGGGACGGCGTTCGAATTCATGTTTTAAGTGGATAAGCCCACAGAAAATGTTTCGATCGGCGTGGACCGTGCCGTGCCGGGCACGCGAGGTGGTCCGGGCCGCTCCTGTCGCAGCCGACTGCCGACGGGGTCAGCCTGGAGATGACGGCATTGCCCCCTTCGGAAGGAACCGCGGTGAACAGCGCACAGGACAAGCGGCAGGCCACGGAGGACCACCACGACCAGGAGGTGACGGTCGTCCTCGGAGAGTGCCCGGAGGAGGACGCGCGCACCGTCTTCGACGCCCTGCGGGCCGCCTTCACCACCGACCGCTCGTCGGCGGACGTGCCCCACGAGGCCGGCGACGGGCGGCCCACCGTGTGGACCGCGACCGTCGACGTCTCCGAGGCGCGGGTGATCTCCGGGGCGGTGCGCCTCGGCGGCCCGGTCACGCTCGACGTGCAGGGCGGCTACGCGGCGGTGGACCGGCTCCGCGCGGGCCTGGCCGACGCCTTCGCCGTCCGGGTCCTCGGCACGGTGTCGGGTGACCAGGAGGAGGAAGTGCGGCTGCGGCTGGACAACCGGTAGGCCGAACGCCCGCACGGCAGGGCGGCGGACACCTGACGGCAGCACACATCTGGTAGAAATCGGACAAAGTGCTCTCGTGGAAAGGTGTCGCCCGTGGACCCGACCAGTGTGTGGGAGGGCGGCGCCGGTGAACCCCAGATCCCCGGCGACGTCCCCTCCGCCACCCTGACCCTGAACGTCAACGGCACCGAACACACCCTCACCCTCGACCACCGCACCACCCTCCTGGACGCCCTGCGCCACCACCTGGACCTGACCGGGGCGAAGAAGGGCTGCGACCACGGCCAGTGCGGCGCCTGCACCGTCCTCGTCGACGGCCGCCGCGCCAACAGCTGCCTCCTGCTGGCCGTCGCCCACGACGGCTCCCGCGTCACCACCGTCGAGGGACTGGCCGACGGCGAACGACTGCACCCGCTCCAGGAGGCGTTCCTGGAACGCGACGCCTTCCAGTGCGGCTACTGCACCCCCGGCCAGCTCTGTTCCGCCGCCGGCGTCCTCGCCGAGGCCGACAGCGGCCACCCCTCCCACGTCACCCCGCACGACGCGCCGGTGAACGCCTCCGCCCGGCTGACCCCCGAGGAGATCCGCGAGCGGATGAGCGGCAACCTCTGCCGGTGCGGCGCCTACCCCCGGATCACCGAGGCAGTCGGGGACGTGGCGCCGTGAAGCCCTTCGCCTATCTGCGCGCCGGCACCGTCGCCGACGCCGTCCGCGCCTGCGCCGCCCACCCCGGGGCCAAGTTCCTCGGCGGCGGCACCAACCTGGTGGACCTGATGAAGCTCGGCGTGGAGACGCCCGGCCTCCTCGTCGACGTCAGCCGGCTGCCGCTCGACCGGATCACGGACACCCCCGAGGGCGGGCTGCGCATCGGCGCCACCGTCCGCAACAGCGACCTGGCCGCCCACCCCGCCGTACGCACCCGCTACCCCGCCCTCTCCCAGGCCCTGCTCGCCGGCGCCTCCGGGCAGCTCCGCAACATCGCCACCACCGGCGGCAACCTCCTCCAGCGCACCCGCTGCCCGTACTTCCAGGACACCTCCAAGCCCTGCAACAAACGCGCACCGGGCACCGGCTGCCCCGCCCGTGAGGGCACCCACCGCGACCTCGCCGTCCTCGGGCACTCCGAGGAATGCGTCGCCACCCACCCCTCCGACATGGCCGTCGCCCTGGCCGCGCTCGACGCCGAAGTCCTGCTGCACGGACCGGAGGGCGAACGCACCGTCCCCGTCACCGGGTTCCACCGGCTGCCCGGCGACAACCCCGACGCCGACACCGTCGTCCGGCCCGGCGAACTCGTCACCGACGTGCTGCTGCCCCCGCTGCCCGACGGCACGGTCAGCCTCTACCGCAAGGCCCGCGACCGCGCCTCCTACGCCTTCGCGCTCGCCTCCGTCGCCGCCGTCCTGCACGTCCGCGACGGGCGCGTCGAGCACGCCGCACTGGCCTTCGGCGGCCTCGCCCACCGGCCCTGGCGGGCCCGCACAGCCGAGGAGATCCTGCGCGGCGCACCCGCGGACGACGCCACCTTCCTGCGGGCCGCCGACGCCGAACTCGCCGCCGCCCGCCCGCTGCGCGACAACGCCTTCAAGGTCCGCCTGGCCCGGCACCTGGCCGTGGACGCCCTCGCCGAACTCACCGCCCGCACCTGACCACCGAGGACCCCGCCATGAGCCACGCCCCCCAGCCACTGGGCGCGCCCGCCGTCCGCCGCGAGGGCCGCGCCAAGGTGACCGGCACCGCCCGCTACGCCGCCGAGCGCGGCCTGCCCGGCTGCCTCTACGCCTGGCCCGTGCCCGCCTCCGTCCCGGCCGGCCGGGTCACCGCCGTGCGCACCGTCGACGCCCTGGCCCAGCCCGGTGTCCACTGCGTGCTCACCCACGACAACGCCCCGCGCCTGGAGGAGCCGGACGACCCGATCCTGGCCGTGCTCCAGGACGACCGGGTACCCCACCGGGGCTGGCCCGTCGCGCTCGTCGTCGCCGACAGCCTCGCCGCCGCCCGCGCGGGCGCCGACGCCCTGCACATCACGTACGAGACGGCCCCGCACGACGTCCGGCTCACCGCGGACCACCCCGGCCTCTACACCCCGGAGAACGCCAACGGCGGCTACCCGGCCGTCCGCGAACGCGGCGACTTCGACCGCGCCTTCGCCGGCTCGCCCGTCCGCGTGGACGTGACGTACACCCTGGAGGCGCTGCACAACCACCCCATGGAACCGCACGCCACGACCGCCCACTGGTCGCCCGAGGGCCACCTCACCGTGTGGGACTCCAGCCAGGGCTCCACCAAGGTCCGCGACAGCCTCGCCGCCGCCTTCGGGCTCACCACCGACCGGGTCACCGTCGTCTCGGAACACGTCGGCGGCGGCTTCGGCTCCAAGGGCACCCCGCGCCCCCAGGTCGTGCTCGCCACCATGGCCGCGCTGCACACCGGCTGCCCCGTCGAACTCGCCCTGCCCCGCCGCCAGATGCCGGCGCTCGTCGGCCACCGGGCGCCGACCGTGCAGCGCGTCCGGCTCGGCGCCGAACGGGACGGCACACTCACCGCGGTCGCCCAGGAGATCGTCACCCACACCTCCCGCCTCAAGGAGTTCGTGGAACAGGCCGCCGTCCCCGCCCGCGTCATGTACGGCTCCCCGCACAGCCGCACCACCCACCGGGTCACCGCGCTGGACGTGCCGAGCCCCTCCTGGATGCGCGCCCCCGGCGAGGCCTCAGGCATGTACGCCCTGGAGTCCGCGATGGACGAACTCGCCACCGCACTCGCCCTCGACCCCGTCGAACTGAGGCTGCGCAACGACCCCGCCGAGGAACCGGACTCCGGCAAACCGTTCAGCAGCCGCGGCCTGGCCGCCTGTCTGCGCGAGGGCGCCGCCCGCTTCGGCTGGCAGGGGCGCGACCCCGCCCCCGGCACC
>NZ_JAKRGC010000419.1 GCF_022347745.1 Streptomyces sp. OfavH-34-F | reverse complement strand
CGGTGGCCGGGACGGCATCGGCCGCCGGGACCGGGGTGTGCGCGGCCTGGATGTGCGGGGCCTGGACGTGCGCGGCCTGCGTGTGCGGGGCCTGGGCCCGGGACGGGGTGGCCGCCTGGGCCGTGCCGTCCTCCAGGGGTGGCGGGCGGTGCACGGGGCCGGGGGGCGGGGCCGGGGTCTCGCCGGTCCGGTCGGCGGTGTCCTCGTCGGCGCCGAGCAGGGTCTGCGGGAGGACGAGGACCGCCTGGGTGCCTCCGTAGATGTTGCTCTGCAGGCGTACGGCGATGCCGTGGCGCCGGGCCAGCGAGGCGACGACGAACAGGCCGATGCGGCCGTCCTGGAGGAGCCGGGCGACGTTGACCTGGTCGGGGTCGGTGAGCAGGGCGTTCATCCGCTTCTGCTCCTCGCCGGGCATTCCGAGGCCCCGGTCCTCCACCTCCAGGGCGAGGCCCGCGGTGACGTGCTGGGCGCGCAGCAGGACCTGGGTGTGCGGGGCGGAGAACACCGTGGCGTTCTCGACGAGTTCCGCGAGGAGGTGGATGACGTCGGCGACGGCGTGGCCGCGCAGGGTGCCGTCGATCGGGGGGACGAGCTTGACCCTCGGGTACTGCTCGACCTCGGCGATGGCCGAGCGCAGCACCTCCGTCATGGTGACCGGGTTGCTCCACTGCCTGCGGGAGACGGCGCCGCCGAGGACGGCGAGGTTCTCGGCGTGCCGGCGGATGCGGGTGGCCAGGTGGTCGACGTGGAACAGGCCCTTGAGCAGGTCCGGGTCCTCGACCTCGTGCTCCAGCTCGTCCAGCAACTGGATCTCGCGGTGCACGAGCGACTGGAGGCGGCGGGCGAGGTTGACGAAGACCTCGACCTTCTGGTCCTCGCCGCTCGGCTCGGCAAGCCGGGACGCCTCGACGACTGCGGCCACGGCCCCTTCCTGCTGGCGCGCCATTTCCTGGGCGAGCAGTTCGAAGGGGTCGCCGCCGGGCGGCTGGTTCTGCGGGGCGCGCCGGGCCGGCACGGGCTCGCCGTTGCGCAGCTGCTCCACGGCGCGCTGCAGCTCCGCCTGGCTCTGGACGCTGCTGCGGCGCAGCGCCAGGCAGCGGCCGAGGACCGTGGTGGCGGCCCGGTTGGCGGCCAGGAAGGCGGCGCCGATCGCGCCGAGGGCGAGCGCCCCCGCGGCCCCCAGGGCGGTCCACAGTTCGGTGGACGGGCGGGCGTGGCCCGCGCGGGCGGTGAAGATGACGGCCGCGGCGCCGGCCAGGGCGACCGCGAGGGCCGGCAGCACGGCGGTGCGCAGGAGTTGGGGGCGTATGCGCGCCTCGGGGGCCGGGCGGGTGGCGCGCGGTCCGGCCACCGCCGAGTGGGAACGGGCACCCGGTCGGCCGTGCCGCCCGCCCTCTCGTCGTTCCGGTCGCGCGTCGGGTGCGCGAAGTTGAGACATCAGCGTCCTCGGTACGTGGGGCCCCAGGCATCTGCGTTCCTGTGATGGCGCCTACGGTGTTCGGGCATTTCGGGTCATCGGCCGGGCGGGCCCGGAGAAATATGAGCCCACCGTTGATCACCGGGCACACACGGTAGTCGGCAGAAGTGCGGGCGTGCGGGGCAGTTGGGGAACTTGCCCGCCATCCGTCCCGCTCTGGTATGAGCGCTCGTACGGGAGAACGATTCCCAGGTCTCAGATCTGAGGTTCCCTGTCCCGGCCCGGTTCCGGGGCGGCGTCGCCGGCCGGGTCGTGGAGCTGGACGTGGACCGGGGGCCAGTTGCCCCAGCCGGGGGCCGGTTCGACGGCGACGGCACGCCACCACGGCTCGACGGGCGGCGGGTCCGCGGGCTCGAAGGGGAGGCCGGGGCGCGGGGCGGCCATCGTGACGCCCACGGACCGGGTGGCGCGCATCGACCACTCGGCGGGCTCGGCCCAGGGGTGCAGGGCGAGGTTGAACGTCCCCCAGTGGATCGGCAGCATGACCCCGGCGGCGGGGTCGTCGCCCTGGAGGTCGAGGTGGGCGCGCACGCCCTCGTCGGGGCTCATGTGGATATCGGGCCAGGCACCCGGTTCCGGTCGGCTGTCCGTGGAGTTCCTGGACCAGTACTGGCTGTACGCGCCGATCTGGATCATGGTGGCGTCGAAGGGCCCGTGTTCGGCGCCGATGGTCCGGAAGCCGGGGAAGTAGCCGGTGTCGCCGCTGTGGTAGATCCGGTGTTCGGGCCCGGCCACGGCCCAGGACGCCCAGAGGGTGTGCTGCCGGTTGCGCAGGCCGCGTCCGCAGAAGTGGCGGGCCGGGGTGGCGGTGAGGGCGATCCCGCCGACGGTCGCGGTCTCGTTCCAGTCGAGTTCCCGCAGCCGGCCGGGCGCGACGCCCCAGCTCTCCAGGTGGGCACCGACGCCGAGCGGGACGGCGAAGACCGTGTCGGTACGGGCCAGGGCGCGGATCGTCGGCAGGTCCAGGTGGTCGTAGTGGTCGTGCGAGATCACCACGACGTCGACCGGTCCCAGGGCGCCGAGCGGCACCGGCGCCGGGTGCAGCCGGCGCGGGCCGGCGAAGGCGAACGGGGAGCAGCGTTCGCCCCAGACCGGGTCGAACAGCACGCGCCGGCCGTCGATCTCGGCCAGGACGCTGGAGTGGCCCATCCAGGTGATGCGGAGCCCCGACGCGGGCGGCGTGGCGAGGTCGGCCAGCGTCGTGGGGTGCACGGGCACGGGGGCGGCGGGCGCCCGGAGGGCCCGCTCCTCCTTGCGGAAGTAGACGCGCGCGAACTCCAGGGTGGAGCCGGAGGGCCTGATCCGGGCCCCCACCGGGTTGCGGAAGGCACCGTCGGCGAAGTGGGGGGACCGGCGGATGCGCTCCATCCGGGCGCCGTCCGGATCGGCCCCGAAGGCGGCGGGGCGCAGCGCGCGCAGCCGGGCGCGCGGCGGAAGCGGGTGGTCGGCGCCGGTCACGGGGTCTCCAGGGGAGTCGGTGTCGTCTCAATTATGGGCAGCGGGCACTGCTGTGCGAGAGCGGTGCACCCATGCGGAGGCGCCCCGCTCCGGCCGCTCGTGCAACGAAGGAAGCGGCCGGAGGATTCCGCCGCCGGGGTGGTCGTGGCCGCTCCTTCGGGTCGGGGCGGGGCGGCGGCGCGTTCCGGCCACCGGGCGGCGGGGCGGTGTCCGCCGCGTTGACAGGGGGCGCCCCGCCTCCCGATACTGACCGGCGGTTCAGTACTGGGTTCCGGTACCCGCTGGGACCGTCCGCCGACAGTGACCGAGGAGCACGCCCGATGACGACGCCTCCGGTGTCCCCGCCCGCCCCGCTCATCTCGCTGACCTGGACCGACCACGCCACCGGCTGCCAGGGGCACCTCGTGGTGGACCGGCTGGTGCGCGGGGTGTCGAGCGGCGGGCTGCGGATGCGGCCCGGCTGCACGCTGGAGGAGGTTACGGGACTGGCGCGGGGCATGACGATGAAGGAGGCCCTCCACTTCGACGCGGACCGGCCCGGCGCCCGCTACATACCGCTGGGCGGCGCCAAGGGCGGCATCGACTGCGACCCGCGCGACCCGGCCGCGTACGGCGTGCTGGTGCGCTATCTGCGGGCGATGCGCCCCTACATCGAGAACGTCTGGACGACGGGCGAGGACCTGGGCCTCTCCCAGGACCTGGTGGACCGCGCGGCGGCGGAGGCGGGTCTGGTGTCGACCGTGCAGGCCGTCTATCCGCTGCTGGAGGACGAGGCGGCCGCCCGCCGCAGACTCGCCGACGCCTTCGCGCTGGAGGTGGACGGCATCGGCCTGGACGAACTGGTGGGCGGCTGCGGCGTCGCCGAGGCGGTGCTGGCCGCGCTGGACCGGGACGGCGTCGGCCACCGGGGCGCGCGGGTGGCGATCCAGGGTCTGGGCACGATGGGCGGGGCGACCGCCCGCTTCCTGTCCCGCGCCGGACTCCGGGTGGTCGCCGTCGCCGACATCAAGGGCACGATCGCGAACCCGGCCGGGCTCGACGTGGAGGCGCTGCTCGCCGCGCGGGACGCGCACGGCACGGTGGACCGGGGCGCGCTGCGCGCCGGTGACCGGGAGCTGCCCGGCGACGCCTGGCTCGTCCAGGACGCGGAGGTGCTGGTGCCGGCCGCCGTGTCCTACGCCGTGGACGCCTCGAACCAGGCGGGGATCACGGCCCGTTGGGTCGTCGAGGCCGCCAACATGCCGGTGCTGCCGGAGGCCGAGGCCCTGCTCGCGGCGCGCGGGATCACCGTCCTGCCCGACGTGGTCGCCAACTCCGGCACCAACGCCTGGTGGTGGTGGACGCTCTTCGGGGACATCGGGGCCGACGCGGACGAGGCCTTCGCCCACACCCGGCGCGCGATGCGGGAGCTGGTCGGGCTGGTGCTGGCCCGCGCGGCCGCGGAGGGAAGCACCCCGCGTGCGGCGGCGCACGCCGTGGCCGCCGACCGGCTGCCGGTGATGGCCGAACGCTTCGGCTGGTACCGCTGACCACCACGCCCGC
>NZ_JAKRGC010000418.1 GCF_022347745.1 Streptomyces sp. OfavH-34-F | reverse complement strand
GGGGTCGCCCCCGTCGGCCGCCCAGCGGGCGATCCGTACGGCGTCGGCGAGGGCCGTCCTGGCCTGGCGGGCCAGTTCCGCCCGGGGTGGGGTGCCCTCGGGCGGGCGCGGCGCGGGCCTGGTGCGCCGGGCGGTCACTGCCTTGCGAGCGGTGGTGAGGGGTCGCGGGCGGACAAGTCGCAGCCTGGAGTCGCGCGGGGTACGGGACGTCACGGGGAGCAGTCTTGCCCCTGACGGCCCGAAAGCCCAAACGGAACGCGGTTCACCGGTCTTCGCAGGCCCGTGCGCCGACCGGTACCAAAGGGCCGAACCGGCCCATCGGTTTCACATCAGGGGCGTGAGGAAGCGGCGCAGGGTCTCCTCGTAGCGGGCCGGGTCGGCGTTCCACATCGAGGCGTGCGGCGCGTGGTCCACGGGGTGCAGGGTGACGACGTCGGGGCGGCCCGCGGCGAGCCGGCGGGAGTGCGTCCAGGGGGCCAGGGTGTCGTCGGGGCCGTGGAAGACCAGCGTCGGGACGTGCAGGCTGAGCGGGAGCGAGGTGTCGAGGAGTCCGGTGCCGCTGAGCCCGGTCTGGCCCTGGGCGGCGCGCACGGCCAGCGGCAGCAGGGCGGTGGGCACGCCCCGGGCGGCGGCGAGGCCGCGCAGGGTGTCGGTCCAGTCGAGGACCGGGGAGTCGAGGACGAGGCCGGCGATGCGGTCGCGGTGGGCGGAGCCGGCGCAGGCGTGCAGGGCCATGGTCGCGCCGGTGGACCAGCCGTGGAGGACGACCTGCTCGGCGCCGTTGCGGATGGCGAAGCGGATGGCGGCGTCCAGATCGCGCCACTCGGACTCGCCGAGGTGGCCGAGCCCGTCCGGGGAGCGGGGGGCGCCGGCATCGCCGCGGTAGGCCAGGTCCAGGACGGGGAGCTGCTGTTCGTGCAGGAAGCCCGTGACGTTCAGGGGGTGCTCGCGGGTGGTGCCGATGCCGTGGGTGGTGATGACCCAGGTGGCGCGGGGGGCGGGAACGAGCCAGGCGGGCAGGGAGCCGAGTTCGCCGGGGATCTCCACCTCGCGGAAGGGCAGGCCGAGCGCGCTGCCCGGGTCGCCGCTGTGCACCTGGGGCGTCAGGCGGACCTTGTCGCCGGGGCTCAGAATGCCGTGGCCGACGCGCTCCAGCCGGCGCACGACGGTGTCGGCGGCCTGGTGGGCGCGGTCGAGCACGGGGCCGACGACGGCGTGGACGCCCTTGCCCGCGAGCCCGTAGGTGCCGGGGCGCAGCGAGGTGAGGGAGCGGGTCAGGGTGACCTGCCCGGCGGCCGTGGCGTGGACGGTGAGTTCGCGGTCGGCGGGGAGCGGGCGTCCGGGCGGCGTCTTCAGCGCGACGTCGCCGGCGATCCGGCCGGCCGCGACGGCTGCCGCGCCGGCGCCGATGAGTGTGGTGACGGCCGCTGCCGTCGCTGTAACCGGGCGCACACCCCCAGTGTCGGGGTCGGGGCGGTCCGATGCCAGTGGGCAGGGCCGTACGGCGGCGGGTCGCACCCGTTTCCGTGCCGCCTCAGCGCTGGCCGTAGTCCTCGAGGGCCCGGGTCACGGCGTCGAGCTGGTCCGGGGTGAGCAGGGCGGGGGTGCGGCCGGGCACGGAGGAGGCGGCGAGCCAGACCCGGCAGAGCCATTCGAGCTGGGCGGTGCGGTCGTAGGCCTGGTCGAGGGTGGTGCCGTGGGTGACGGTGCCGTGGTTGGCGAGCAGGCAGCCGGTGCGATCGCGGAGGGCGGCGAGCATGTTCGCGGCGAGTTCGGGGGTGCCGTAGCGGGCGTAGGGGGCGACCCGGACGGTGCCGCCGAGCAGGGCGGCGGCGTAGTGGATCGGGGGGACCTCGGTGACGAGGGCGGAGACGGCGGTGGCATGCACCGCGTGGGTGTGCACGACGGCGCGTGCGTCGGTGTTCCGGTAGATGGCGAGGTGAAGGGGAAGTTCGCTGGTGGGGGTCAGTTTTCCGAGGATCTGGTTGCCTTCCGGATCGACGCCGGTGAGGTCCTCGGGGCGGAGCCGGTCGTAGGGCACTCCGCTGGGGGTGACGAGCACGGTGTCACCGACCCGCAGGGAGACGTTTCCGGAGGTGCCGACGACGAGTCCCTCGGCCGCCGTCCGGCGGGCGGTCGCGACGACGGCCTCCCAGCCGCGGGCGATCTCGCCGTTCCGTCCACCGCTCATTTCGAAGATCCTTTCCGGGCCCCGCCCGGCCGCCGCGGCCGGGGTCACCACAGCGCCCTGCTCAGTTCATCTTCCGTTCACTCAAGTTGCCTACGTTCCACGTGCCAATGACGTCGAACGATTGCCTGGGTAAATGGAACACATCACGCTGCTGCTCGCGATAGTGATCGTGACAGCTCTAGTGTTCGATTTCACGAACGGTTTCCACGACACCGCCAACGCGATGGCCACGACCATCTCGACCGGCGCCCTCAAACCCAAGACGGCGGTCGCGATGTCCGCCGTTCTCAATCTGGTCGGCGCGTTCCTGTCGGTGGAGGTCGCCAAGACGATCTCCGGCGGGATCGTCAATGAGGACGGCCTCAGAACCGAGGTCATCTTCGCGGCGCTCGTCGGCGCCATCCTGTGGAATCTTCTGACCTGGCTGGTCGGGCTCCCGTCCAGCTCCTCCCACGCACTGTTCGGCGGCCTCATCGGCGCCGCGGTGATGTCCGCCGGCTGGTCGTCGGTCAACGGCGGCACCGTCGTCACCAAGGTGCTGCTGCCCGCCGTCGCCGCCCCGCTCGTGGCCGGTGTCGCCGCGCTCCTGGCCACCCGGCTCACGTACCGGATCGGCGGGAAGATCCGGAACGACGCCCAGGAGAAGGCCACCGCCAAGGGCTACCGGGCCGGCCAGATCGCCTCGGCCGGGCTCGTCTCGCTCGCCCACGGCACCAACGACGCGCAGAAGACGATGGGCATCATCACGCTGGCCCTGGTCACCGGCGGCGTCCTGTCCCCCGGCTCCAACCCGCCGGTCTGGGTCATCGTCAGCGCCGGCCTGGCCATCGCGCTCGGCACCTACCTGGGCGGCTGGCGCATCATCCGCACCATGGGCAGCGGCCTGACCGACCTGAGGCCCCCGCAGGGCTTCGCCGCCCAGACCAGCGCGGCCACCGTCATCCTGGCCTCCTCGCACCTCGGCTTCTCCCTCTCCACCACCCAGTCCTGCTCCGGGGCCGTGATGGGCGCGGGCCTCGGCCGGTCCGGCGGCGTGGTCCGCTGGTCCACCGCCACCCGGATGTTCGTCGCCTGGGGCCTGACCCTGCCGGCGGCGGGCCTGGTCGGCGCGGGCGCCGAGTTCCTCACCAAGCAGGGCACCTGGGGTGTCGTGGTCGTCGCGGCGCTGCTGGTCGGCGGCTCGGCGGCGATCTGGCTGATCTCGCGCCGCAAGCCGGTCGGCCACGGCGACGTCGCGCCCGCCGCGCAGGACACGCTCCCGGCCGAGCCGGCCGGCGTGGTCACCCAGGCCATCGCGGCCGTCAGCCCGCCGCCCACCGTGGCCCAGGCGGCCCACGACCTCTCCGCCACCATCCCGGCGCCCACCCCGCCCGTCACGGCCGATCCGGCCCGACCCGCCACGGTCTGAGCGACCCGGCACTCCGGTAAAGGACACCCCGTATGAACATCGACTGGGCAGCCCTGGGCACCGTCTTCGGCGTCTCCCTCGTCACCACCGTCGCCCTGGTGGGCCTCTTCACCCTGGGCATCGTCGGCCTCTCCAAGCAGCCCGACCCGGCCGCGCAGGGCGGTCCGGCGGGCACTCCGGTCCTGCTGGCCCGCGCCGGGGCGTACGTCTGCTTCGGGCTGTGCGCGGCGGCGGTCGCGTACGGCATCTACCTGATCGTCGCCTGACGCCCCGCTCCTCCCCTGCCCTCGGGCCGGACGCGCCACGTGCGCGTCCGGCCCGATGTGCGTCCTGCCACACCGCGCCACCGCAGGTCAACGGCGAGTTGACGGGCATTCGCGGCGCGTGGTGGACTGCCGGAGCCATTACGGCGACAGCAGAGGAAGCCGGTGCGAATCCGGCGCGGTCCCGCCACTGTCACCGGGGAGCGGTCCCCCACCGCGCGTCACGGCCCGCACGAACGGGCTGGAAGACCGGGGGAACCGCCGATCCGGGAGCCAGGAGACTCTCGTCGCCGTCACGTCGAACCAGGGCGCGGACCCTGAGTGAGGACATATCGCCATGCCCGGCTGCCGTGCGACCGCCACCCCGCCGCCCCCGTCGGCGGCCTTCTGTACGAGGTCCCGCCGAGGCACGACGGCCGGCTGACCGGTGCGTGCCGATCGCGTCTTCGCGTACGGCGCCACGGCCGGGATGATCGGCGACCTGCTGCTCGGTGACCCCCGCAGGGGGCACCCGGTGGCCGCCTTCGGGCGGGCCGCAGCGGCCGTCGAACACCGGCTCTGGCGCGACCACCGCGGCTGGGGCGCCCTGCACACCCTGGTCTGCGCCGGCGGCGCCGCCGGAGGTGCAACGCTGGCCGCCCGCGCGCTG
>NZ_JAKRGC010000417.1 GCF_022347745.1 Streptomyces sp. OfavH-34-F | reverse complement strand
AGCAGCCGCGGCCGGGAGTTCCGGACCGTGTGCGAGGCCAGCTCCGCCGTGGACCCGGTCGGTGCGGTCCCGGGCCGGCCCAGGAGGCGGTCGAGCCAGGCCAGCAGTGCCACGGGCACCGGCAGCACGGCGATGCCGGGCAGCAGCCGCTCCGGCGGGATCAGGCCCTCGCGCCGGGACGCACAGGCCCGGCAGTCGCGGACGTGCCGGGCCAGCCGCTTGCGCCACAACCCGCTCGGCTGCCCGTCCCAGCCCCGGGCGGCGGCGGCGAGCCCGGGGCAGCGCGGGGAGGCCGAGAGCCCGGCCACGATCAGCCGGGAGACCTGCAGCCGCTCCTTCATCCGCTGCACCCGGACCGCGGCATGGGTGCGCGGCAGCCGCAGCGCGGCGGCCAGTTCGCCGCGGGTCAGCACCCCGGCGGTCTCCTCCCACCACAGCGCGAGCAGCCGGCGGTCACCGGCGTCCAGCCAGCGGGCGGCGCGGACGACCTCGCGGCGCTGGTCGGCGAGGACCAGTTCGGCGACGCTCCGGTCCGCGAAGTCGGCCCGGGGGTCCGCGGGCTCCGCGACCTCGTACTCCGGACCGGGCCGCACCCGGGCGAACCGGTGGCGGCGCCGGTACTGCTGGATCTGCCGGTAGGCGATGGCCACGGCCCAGGAGTGGAAGCGGTCGGGCTCCCGGAGCGCCGGCAGCCCGCGAACGATGTGCAGCATCACCTCCTGCACCTGGTCGTCCGTGTCGGCGTGACCGTCGAGCGCGCGTGCGGTGATCCGGTGAACCAGCGGCAGGCAACCGGTCAGCAGCGCATCCAGCGCGGCCCGGTCGCCGGCCTGGGCGGCCCGGACGAGCGACATCTCGTACGGCGTGGTGCCCCGGGGGCGGGGCTCACCCGGCGCGGTGCCGTGGCGGCGGGGCTCACCGCCGTGGTCCCTGCCTCCTGACGAAGAGGGGTGATCCATGGGTTCCACCCCCCTCGCACATGTCCTTGCTGAACCGGTCGAGGATTCTGACACGGCCGCAGACGCTGGTAAAGCACGGGGCACCGGGCCCCTCCGCCGCGCGCACGCCGAGCGGGGTCCGCGTGCACGGGCCGGCAGGACTTTCTGAAATTTCTGTTATCCGTCCCCCCTCGGCAGCACCTATCCCTTCGCCGCGGCGCTCCCCGCCGCAGGCACTGTCAGGTACCGCTCCGAGGAAGGGACGAGAGCCCATGAGATCCGAACCCCCACGCATGACCGCTCGCGGCAGGGCCGTGGCCGGTGTGGTGTCCGCTCTGGCCGTGGTGGCCGGGGGATTGGTGGTGTCGGTGTCGACGGCGGGTTCCGCCGGGGCGGCGACGGCGCCGACGGTGGATACGGCGTATCAGCTGGTGGTGGCGAAGTCCGGTAAGTGTGTGGATGTGCCGGGTGCTTCGCGGGTCGCTGGGGTGGAGCTTCAGCAGTGGGGTTGTACGGCGGATTCGCCGTGGCAGCAGTTCCGGCTGAAGTCGGCGGGTGCCGGTGTGTACACGCTGGTGGGTGAGAGCAGTGGGCAGTGTGTGGATGTGCCCGGTGGTACCACGGCCAGTGGTGTGCGGGTCATCCAGTGGGGCTGCGGCGCGGGCAAGACGAATCAGCAGTGGACGCTGACACCGAGCCGTGGCGACACCTGGCAGATCATCAACGTGAAGTCGGGTCTGTGCCTGTCCGACGAGCTGGCGTCCACGTCCAACGGGACGGCGATCATCCAGGAGACCTGCACCCACAACAGCAACAAGCAATGGACCTTCAAGCCCGTCGCCGGCAGCGGTGAGCGGCCGACAGTCGCGGCCGACGGTTCGGGCACCTACCGCACCGTGCAGGCGGCGATCGACGCCGTCCCCGCGAACAACACCCGGCCGGTGGAGATCACCATCGCCCCCGGCACCTACCGGGAGATCGTGCGCATCCCCGGCAACAAGCCCTACGTCACGCTGCGCGGACTGGGCTCGGGGCCGTCCTCGACGGTCGTCGTCAACAACCACTCCGCGGGTGAGTACGGCACCTCGGGCAGCGCCACCATGTTCGTGGACGGCCACGACTTCAAGGCCGTCAACCTGACCGTGTCCAACGACTTCGACGAGAGCTCCACGCCCTCGGGCCACCAGGCCCTGGCCATGAGCCTCAACTCGGACCGGTCCGTGCTCGACAACGTCCGGCTCCTCGGCGACCAGGACACCCTGCTGGTCAACAACTCGGCCCGGTCGTACGCGGTGAACTCCTACGTGGAGGGCACCGTGGACTTCATCTTCGGCGGCGGCACGATCGTGTTCGACCGCTGCACCATCTACGAGAAGCGGTCGACCGGCGGGCCGATCACCGCGGCCAGCACGGACGCCGGCAAGAAGTACGGCTTCCTCTTCTACAAGTCGAACATCACCGGCGCCCCCGCCAACCGCACCCAGCTCGGCCGCCCGTGGCGCCAGGACGCCCAGGTGCTCTACCGCGAGTCGACGCTCAGCTCCACCGTCGCCACCGCCCAGCCGTGGATCGACATGTCGGCCAACAGCTGGAAGAAGGCCCGGTTCACCGAGTACCGCAACACCGGTTCCGGCGCGGGCGTCAACGGCAACCGGCCGCAGCTGAGCGACGGCGCCGCCGCCGACTACACCCCGCAGAAGTACCTGGCCGGCACCGACGGCTGGAACCCGGTCCGCTGAGCCCGGACCCCGGATCGCTCACTCGTACACGAAGGAAGGCAGACATGGAACAGAACAGCGTGCGTCGCCGTGCGTCCCACAGGCGTGCTTCGGGCAAGGCAGTCGCCGGGACGGTCTCGGCTCTGGCCGTGGTGGCCGGGGGGTTGGTGGTGTCGGTGTCGACGGCGGGTTCCGCCGGGGCGGCGACGGCGCCGGCGGTGGATTCGGCGTATCAGCTGGTGGTGGCGAAGTCCGGTAAGTGTGTGGATGTGCCGGGTGCTTCGCGGGTCGCTGGGGTGGAGCTTCAGCAGTGGGGTTGTACGGCGGATTCGCCGTGGCAGCAGTTCCGGTTGAAGTCGGCCGGCAGTGGTGTGTACACGCTGGTGGGTGAGAGCAGTGGGCAGTGTGTGGATGTGCCCGGGGGTTCCACGGCCAGTGGTGTGCGGGTCATCCAGTGGGGCTGCGGCGCGGGCAAGACGAATCAGCAGTGGAAGCTGTCGCCCAGCGGTTCGGGCATGTGGCAGATCGTCAACGTGAAGTCGGGTCTGTGCCTGTCCGACGAACTGGCGTCCACGTCCAACGGGACGGCGATCATCCAGGAGACCTGCACTCACAACACCAACAAGCAGTGGACCTTCAAGCCCGTCGCCGGCAGCGGTGACGGCGGACGGACCTGGTCGGACAAGGCCGACGGCTTCGCCTCCACCGGCGGCGGCACCACGGGCGGCGCCGCGGGCGCGACGGTCACCGTCAAGACCTACGCGGACCTGGTGAAGTACGCCGGGGCGGCCGAGCCGTACACCATCAAGGTGGCCGGAGCGATCACCGTCACCCCGTACGGCCGGGAGATCCCGGTCAAGTCCGACAAGACGCTGATCGGCGTCGGCACCTCCGGCCAGATCGTCAACGGCGGGTTCTTCCTCGGGGCGGGCACCCACAACGTCATCATCCGCAACCTCACCATCCGCGACACGCGCATGGCCGAGGACGACCCGGACGACAAGGACTACGACTACGACGGCATCCAGATGGACACCGCCGACCACATCTGGATCGACCACAACCGCATCCAGCGGATGAACGACGGACTCATCGACAGCCGCAAGGACACCAGCTACCTCACCGTGTCCTGGAACGAACTGGGCGAGGTCAACAAGGCCTTCGGCATCGGCTGGACGGAGAACGTCACCGCCCGCATGACGATCCACCACAACTGGATACACGACACCAACCAGCGCAACCCCAGCATCGACAACGTGGCGCTGGCCCACCTCTACAACAACTACATGCAGAACGTCACGTCGTACGGGAACCTCTCGCGCGGCCGGTCCAAGACCGTGATCGAGAACAGCTACTACGACCACGTCGCCAACCCGTACTACCCCGACACCTCGGCCGCGTCCCTGACGCAGTCCGGGTCCATCGTGGTCAACTCCAGCGGGAAGCAGCAGACCAACGGCACCACCTTCGACCCGCACCGCTACTACAGCTACTCCCTGGACGCCGCCAAGGACGTTCCGGCCCTGCTGAAGCGGTACACCGGCCCGCAGAGCAACATCGGGCAGTGACGCACCACGCCGGGCCCCGCGTCACCGCGGGGCCCGGCGCCGGGAGCCCTTCCTCAGCGCTTGACGCCGAAGAAGGGCTCCAGCGGCTTGGGCAGCAGGTCGTTGCAGGTCAGCTGACCCGACTTGGTGAGCGCGTCGTTCACACACGTGTAGTAGTCGCGGTACACCAGCTGCACGGTGAACGTCGTCGCGACGATCGCCAGCGCGACCACGCCCGTCACCAGACCGCTCACCGCGGCCGTGGTCTGCTGCCGCCCGCCGCGCTGCGCGGCCCGTGCGTTCGGCGCGCCCGCGCCGCCCTGCCCG
>NZ_JAKRGC010000416.1 GCF_022347745.1 Streptomyces sp. OfavH-34-F | reverse complement strand
CGCGTACCGGGGCGAGGTCCTCCTGCGCGCGGTCCGCGCCGAGGGGCAGGGAGGCCCGCGCCCAGGGGTCCTCGCGCAGTTCGGCGAGGGCGGCGCGCATGAGCTGTTCGGCGAGGGCGTAGCGGGTCCAGGCGTGGACGCCGAGGGTGAGGTGGATCGCCACCTCGCCCTGGGCCTCGGCGGCGTGCAGCCAGCCGCGCGGCAGGTAGAGGACGTCGCCGGGGGCGAGGACGGTGTCGAGGTGGGGTTCGCCGCGCGCGGCCTCGGTGACGGCCGTGCGGTGGTCGGTCCACGGCTGGTCGCGCAGCGGGGCCGGGTGCACGGGCGGGTGGACGGTCCAGCGCTTGGTGCCCTCGATCTGGAGCACGAAGACGTCGTGCACGTCGTAGTGGGCGTCGAAGCCCCGGTTCTGCGGCGGGGTGACGTAGGCGTTGGCCTGGACGGGGTGGCCGAGTTCACCGGCCAGCGCGGCGGTGAAGTCACCGATGGGCGCCCAGGTGCGCTGGAGGGCTTGCAGGACGAGGGTGGCGCCGTCCGCGAACTCCCGCCAGAGCGCGGTGTCGTCGGCCTGGTCGCCGATGGTGGCGCCCACTCCTGCGGGTGAGGTGAAGGAGGCGTCGGGGAGCGTGGTGCCGTTCTTGGCGACGCGGAGGAACGGCGTGCGCAGGCCGCGCCGCGAGAGGAGTTCGTCGACCGCGGCGGCCGAGAAGAGATCGGAGAACTCGCCGGCCCGGCGGCTGAGCAGCGGGGACCGGGACCAGATGTCGCGGGCGAACGCCTCCCGGGTGAGGCCGGGTGCCAGACGCGATTCCAGGACCCCTGGGGCCGCCGTCGCGGTCCGGGGGCCCTGGAGGCCGGCCGGGGACGTACTCAAGAACCGTTGCCGGACGCGTCCGCGCCGCCGTCCGCTCCGCCGTCGTGGACGCCGGGCGTGCCCGCCGCGCCACCGTCCGCGGGGCCTTCCTGCTGGTTCGGGTCCTGCTCGGGGCTGGTCATGGTTCCTCCCGCGCATCGAACGGCTGGGTCCGGGCCGCGTAGCCGCGCCCGGTCGTGAGACACGGCGGTGCCACCGGGGGCACCGCCGTGACCAGCCTACCGCTATGCGCGGTAAGTCTCGATTCGGGAGAAATGTCCTTCCCGGGCTACTTCAGACCGTTCTCCAGGGCGTTCATCAGGGTGCCCTGGGGGGTGTCTCCCGACATCTCCCAGACCATGACGCCCAGCAGGCCCTTGTCCTTCACGTACTGGGTCTTCTTGCCGATGGACCAGGCGTCGTCGAAGGACCACCACTGGCTTCCGGTGTAGCCGTAGGTGGAGATGGACTGCTCGTCGTGATGGACCGTCATCGTCGGATAGGCGCCGATGAGGTTCGAGTAGCCGCGGGTACCGGCTTCCTCGGCGAACTGGCCGGGGGCGGCCCCGCCCGCGGACTGCCACTCACCCGCGACGCCGCCGTCCGTGACGCCCTGCCAGCCCCGGCCGTAGAAGGGGATGCCGAGGGTCAGCTTGCGGGGGTCCACACCGGCGTCGGTGTACGCCTTGATGGCGGTGTCGGCGCTGAAGTGGAAGTCGTACGGGTCCTGGGTGTCGTTGTACAGGTTGGCCTGGTGGCCGGTGCGGTTCGGTTCCCAGGAGTTGTCGCTGCCGGAGCCGTGGAAGTCGTAGCCCTGGACGTTGGCGACGTCGAGCGAGTCGAAGACCTTGGACAGGTCCCAGCCCTCGTCGATCTTCTGCGGGTCGGCGGGGGTGAAGGCGGTGAGCAGGCGGTGGCCGCCGCCCAGCGCGTCGAGCTGCTTGCGGAACTCGGCGAGCAGCAGGGTGAGGTTGTCCTTGTCGTCGGGCGAGTAGTGGTTGCCCGGGTGCCCGGTGCCGGTGCCCGGCCACTCCCAGTCGATGTCGAAGCCGTCGAAGATGCCGGCCGCGCTGCCCGGCCCGCCGGCGCCGTTGTACGCGGGCAGGTTGCCCTTGATGTACATGTCGATGCAGGAGGAGACGAACTTCTTGCGGGCGGCGTCGGTGGCGGCGACGTCGGAGAAGTACTTGGAGTAGGTCCAGCCGCCGAGCGAGACCACGATCTTGAGGTCCGGGTGCAGCTTCTTCAGCTTTTTGAGCTGGTTGAAGTTGCCGCGCAGCTTGGCCCAGCCGTCGTCCGCGACGCCGTCCACGGACTGGGCGGCGCTGAACGGGCGGGCGTAGTCGGCGTCCGCGTCACCGGCGCCGGTCCCCTGTTCCGGGTCCTGCGGGTCGGCGGTGGTGCCCTTGGTGACGCCGTTGAGGCAGGTCAGGTTGTTGGGGTCGATGTTGGCGAACGAGTAGTTGATGATGTCGAGCTTGTCGGCGGCGCCCGACGTGTGGAGGTTCTTCACGAAGTACTGGCGGCCGTAGATGCCCCACTGCACGAAGTAACCGACCTTGGCGTAGTTGCCGGCGCCGGCGATGTCGTCGGTCTTCACGGTGAGGACGTTGCTCGCCGGCGAGGCGTTGTCGGCGGCGTCGCGGGCCTTGACGGTGAAGGTGTACGAGGTCGCGGGCGACAGGCCGCCGATGGTGGCGGTGGTCGTGGTGCCGGAGACCGTGGTGGCCAGGGCGGAGCCCTTGTAGACGTCGTACGCGGCGACGCGCTTGTTGTCCGTCGCGGCGTTCCAGGCCAGCGTCACGGACGAGGCGTTCGTGGCGGTGGAGCGCAGGGAGCCGGGCGCCGTCGGGGCCTGGGTGTCGGTGGCCGGGTCGACGGTGGTGACGGACAGCGGGGCGCTCGCGGCGGAGACGTTGCCGCGGGTGTCCTTGGCCCGGACGGTGACCGCGTAGGTGGTGGCCGGGGTCAGGCCGGTGACCGTGGCGGAGGTGGCCGCGGTGGCGGAGCCGACGACCTTTCCGTCCGCGAGGATGTCGTACGAGGCCACGGGGAAGTCGCCCGCGGTGGACGCCGTCCAGGACAGCGACGCGGTACGGGCGGTGACGTCGGTCTGCTTCAGGCCGGTCGGGGCGCCCGGGGGCGCGTCGGCGGAGCCGTCGCACTTGTCGCCGTTGATGCGGCAGCCGGTCGGCGCGGTGATCGGGCCGGTGGCGACGAACCAGAAGCTGAACGGTTCGGTCGTGCTGTGCGCGGCGACCGTGCCGTTGTAGTGGGCGTTGACGGCGGTGATGTGGCTGCCCTGGGTGGTCACGGCCCCGTTGTACGAGGACTGGATGGCGACGCCGGCGGGCAGGTCGAACTCCAGGCTCCAGCCGGTGACGGCGGTGTCCGTGTCGTTGTGGAGGATGTACGTGCCCTTCCACCACGGCCCGTTGTCGGCGGAGGTGAACGTCGCCGTGAGCTTGCCCGCCGCGTGCGCGGGGACGGCCTGCAGGGACAGGAGTGCGAGGAGGAGGCCGAGTACGGCGATCAGCGCTGTCGTCGTTCTCCGTCTCGATGGCATGTGCTCGAACATGGTTCTCCCTTGCGGCAGGGACCGGTGAGGCGGTCCTCGGGGAGGTGCGGATGTCGTGCCATGGAGCACAGGGGAAAGTAATTGGTCTACACCAAGTCGTCAATAGGTACAGACCACTTGAGATTCCGGACCGGCCGGACCGCTCCCGCTCCGGTCACCGATGGCGCAGGTGTGCGAATCGGCCCCCGGCCCGGTTAGGATCACCGACGGCAAGGCTGTAGCGCAGAGGTCGTCGCGCCCTAGCAGCAAGCTGGAGGACGTCGGTTCGAATCCGACCTGTCTTGCCACCTTTTCGTAGAGGAGAGCCGACGGAGCCGGTTCGTCCCGAGCGGGCGGAGCGCACCGTCGCCCCTCCCCCGCCGGGCAACGGCCCGCGGGGGACTGGGGAGAAGCGATGTCGCAGCCGATACCGGTGCGCTGTCCGGCCATTGAACATCCGGACCTGCCCCTCGCCGACCCGGCCCTGCTCGGCCCGCTGCTCGACCGGCTGGCCTCGCCTTCCGCCGTCGGGGGCGACGAGACCTTTCCGCTGGGCGCCCTGCGGGCCGACGGCCGGGTGGACCTGTGCAAGCAAGGGCTCGGACCGGCCGGCGCCGCCCTCGTGATGCCCGCCGCCGCCCGCTCCCCGCACGCCGCGCACGTCCTGCTCGGCACCAACTCCCTGGGCGACGAGGGCGCCACCGCCGTCGCGGCGGCCCTGGCCGGCGGGCACCGGCTGCACACCGTCTACCTCGGCTGCAACCGCATCGGCCCCGAGGGCGCCGCCGCGCTCGCCGGAGCCCTGGCCGGCGACGCCACCGTCCGCGCCCTCTGGCTCAAGCGCAACCCGCTCGGCGACACCGGCGTGCGCGCCCTGGCCCCGATGCTGCGCCGCAACACCACGCTGCGCACCCTCGACCTGGTCAACACCGGCGTCACCGAGGACGGTCTCACCGCACTGCTCGACGTCCTGACCCACCGCCCGCACCCCGTCGAACGGCTCTTCCTCGGCGGCAACGGACTCGGCGCCGACGCCGCGCCGCTGCTCGCCCGGCTGATCCTGGACGCGGGCGTCCGGGAGTTGTACCTGCCGTCCAACCACCTCGGCGACGAGGGCGCGGCCGTGCTGGCGGCCGCCGCCGAC
>NZ_JAKRGC010000415.1 GCF_022347745.1 Streptomyces sp. OfavH-34-F | reverse complement strand
GCCGGGTCGGCGCCGGGGATGTCGGGCAGCCGGGAGGGGTCGCGGCCGAGCAGCCGGACGGGGACTCCGGCGCGGGCCAGCCGGGTGGCGACCCGGCCGCCGAGGACGCCGCTCGCCCCGGTGACGGCGGTGAGGGGGCCGCTGCCGACGGTCTCGGGCGGGGTGTCGGAGGCGGGGCTCATGCGCGGGTGCCTCCCCCGGGCTGCCAGGGGCGCACGTCCACGACCGCGTCGACGGGGAGGGGCCCGTAGATGTGCGGGAAGTCCTCGCCGCCGGGTTCGCCGGGCTCGTACCGCACCGGCGCGGTGAGCCGGTCGGGGTCGATGACGAGCACCACGAGGTCCTGCTCCACGGCGCCGGGGCGGCTGCCCGGGCCGTACAGCGCCTCGGCCACGGCGGGCAGTTGGTGGGGCAGCGAGCAGTGGATGAAGCCCTCCTCGTGCAGGGTGCGGCCGCGGGTGGACATCTCGTACGTCCCGATTCCGCGGGCCGCCTCCCAGAGCGGGCCTTCGGTGAGGTGCAGCAGTTCAGCCATGGGCCGAGGCTAACGCGGCGGCGGCCGCCCGGCCCGGCCCTGTGGATAACTCCTGACCGCGTCGGCGCGTCCCCGCCCGGCGCGGCCAACAGGCCCTATCCGGCCAGCAGCTTCGCCTCCGTCTCCGGGTCGAGGCCGGTGGCCGGACGGTCGGGGCGCCGGGGGGCCTCGCCGTCCAGCCCGCGCAGCCAGGTCCAGGTGTCGGCGACGGTCTCCCCGACGGGGCGGCAGCGCAGCCCCGCCGCGTACGCCAGGCCGACATCGCCCTGGTGGAGGGTGTCGTACAGCTCCCCCGGCGGCAGCCACACGGGCAGGTCGGTCCACGGTTCGACGCCCGCCGCGAGGATCGTCTCCGCCGGGGTCCAGCGCAGTTCGGCGTCGGAGCCGGTGGCGCGCACACAGGCGTCGAGCAGTCCGCCCATGGTGGTGTGCCCCGGTTCGCTGACCAGGTTGTAGGGGCCGTGCAGCCCGCGCTCCGCCGCGTCGAGCACCCAGTCGGCGAGGTCGCGCACGTCGATGTACTGGATGTCGGTGTCCGGGGTGCCGGGGGCCAGGACCGGGCCGCCGCGGGCGATCCGGTTCAGCCACCAGGGCAGCCGGCCGATGTTCTCCCAGGGGCCGAGGATCAGCCCGGCCCTGGCGAGGAGCGCCCGGTCGCCGAAGGCGTCCAGCGCGGCCAGTTCGCCGCCGCGTTTGGCGAGCGCGTACGACTCGCCGTCCCCCGCGTCCGGCGAGGCTCCCTGCACCACCGGGCCGTCCTCGGTGAGCCCGGCCGGTGCCGGATAGTCGTACACCGAACGGCTGGATATATACGTGTACCGGGCGGCGCGGGAGGCGAGCAGCCGGGCCGCGTCCCGGACCGCGCGGGGCGCGCCGCTCCAGGTGTCCACCACGAGGTCCCAGGATTGGCCCCCGCCGTCGGGCGTCCCGGCGGCGGCGAGGGCGGCCAGGCCGTCCCCGGTGGTGCGGTCGCCGATGAGCGCGGCCGCGCCGGGCGGGGGCGCGTGGTGGCCCCGGTGGAAGACCGTGACCTGCCAGCCCCGGGCGAGGGCCGCCTCGGTGACGGCCCGGCCGACGAACTGCGTACCGCCCAGCATCAATAGCCTCATGGGACGACTCTGCCCCGTACCGGCGCGGTCCGGAACGGTCCACGCTCTCGGCTGAATCACCGGAACCGGGAACTCCCGCCCCGGGGTCAGGAGCGGGCGAGCGGGCTGCGGTGGCGCAGCAGCCACTGGTGGTATCCGGCCACCCGCCGCGCCGCCTCCCGGTAGGCCGCCTCCAGTTCCTCGTAGGCGGCGGTCATGTCCGCGCCGGGCCGGGAGACGAGCAGCAGCCGTACGGCCAGGGGGTCGTCGCGCAGGGGGCGGATCGCCATGTCGTCGCGGGGGCCCGAGGTCGGCTGGCAGGGGGCGACCGCCTCGCCCAGGACAACGAGGGAGGCGGCGGTGAGGTAGTCGCCGTGCAGCACGACGGGGGCCACCCCCGCCTCGCTGAACACCCGGCGCAGGCCGTCCCACTCGCCGTCCACCGTGGGGTCCACCATCCACCGGTCGGCGGCCAGGTCGGCCAGGTCCACGACGGGCAGGGCGGCGGCCGGGTGGTCGCGGGCCATGGAGACGAACTGCGGTTCGCGCTCCACGAGCACCCGCTGCTCCAGCCCGTCCGGGACGGTGAGCGGACAGCCCTCCACCTCGTGCACGAAGGCGACGTCCAGTCCGCCGGCGCCGACGGCGCGGAGCAGGGCGTGCGCGGAGACGTCCACCCGCAGCGAGATGTCCGTCCCGGGCAGCCGGTGACGCAGCCGGCGCAGCCAGCCGCCGATCACCCGGCTCGCGGTGCAGCCGATGCGCAGCCGGGGCCCTTCGGCGTGGGCGGCCTCCGCCTTGGCGTCGCTGACCAGGGCGCTCAGGCCGTCGACGAGGGGGCGGGCGCGGCTGAGGACGGCACGGCCCAGGAGGGTGGGGCGGCAGCCGGTGCGTTCGCGGCTGAACAGTTCGGCGCCCAGGGCGTTCTCGATGCGGCGCAGCTGGGTGGTGAGCGCGGGCTGGCTCACGCCCAGGGTGCGGGCCGCCCGGTGCAGGCTGCCGGTGTCGGCTATGGCGCACAGCGCCCTGAGGTGTCTCACCTCAAGCTCCATGCTGCCGAGATTAGGGCGGTGCGTCCGGTCGCACCATGGGCCGTAACCCTGCCAAAGACGGGCGATTCACCGGGCGTTGGGCAAGGGGAAAGCCGATGTGCACGAAAGGGACGCCGGGTGGTGATAAGGCCGCGTTATCACCGGCTGACATCATCCGCGCGGGCTCCGGTTCCCCGAAACTCTCTCCGTACCACCCCCGTCCGAGTCCGTTCATCGGACGGGTTCCCCTGACAGGTAACTGGTAGGAGACCCCCCACATGAGACACCCCAGGACCGTCATGTCGGCCGTGTTCGGCCTCGGCCTCTCGCTCGCCGCCGCGCTGGGCACCGCGCCCGCGATCGCCGCTCCGGTGGCCGCCCCCGCCCCGTCCGCCCAGCTGGCGTACACGGCGAAGTCCGGTACGCAGGAGAACGCCGCGGGCAACAAGGCGTTCTTCGAGGCGGTCGCGAAGTCGGTGGCGGAGAAGCGGGCGGCCAATCCGGGCGCCGCGTCCGTCACGGTCGTCTACAGCGCCGCCAACGCGCCGAGCTTCCGTTCCCAGATATCCAGCAGCGCCTCGATCTGGAACAGCTCGGTCTCCTCCGTCCGTCTCCAGGAGGGCTCGAACGCCGACTTCAGGTACTACGAGGGCAATGACTCGCGCGGCTCCTACGCGAGCACCGACGGGCACGGCCGGGGCTACATCTTCCTGGACTACGCGCAGAACCGGCAGTACAACTCGACCCGCGTCACCGCCCACGAGACCGGCCACGTGCTGGGCCTCCCGGACCACTACTCGGGTCCGTGCAGCGAGCTGATGTCGGGCGGCGGTCCCGGCACGTCCTGCACCAACCCGTACCCGAACGCCGCCGAGCGGAACCGGGTGAACTACCTGTGGCAGTACGGCTTCGCGGCCGCGCTGACCAAGGCCGGTTCCTGACCGCACCGCCTCACCGACGGGCCGCCTCGCAGGACGAGGCGGCCCGTCGCCGTGTGCCGGCACCGTATCGCCGTGAGCCGGCACGGCGGCGCCGTCAGCCGGGACACGGTTTCGCCGTCAGCCGGTGCCGTACTCGGTGCGCACCAGGGTCAGGAGTTCGTCCACGGTCAGGCCGAGGCCGCGCGCCTCGCCGACCGTCTCGCGGACCCGTTCGAGGAGGCGCGCACGGTGCGGGGAGGCTCCGTCGGCGATGGCGGCGCCCCTGCCCCGGCGCAGTTCGATCAGGCCCTCCTCGCGCAGCCGCTGGTAGCCGCGCAGCACCGTGTGGACGTTGACGCCGAGCGAATCGGCCAGGACGCGCGCGGCGGGCAGCCGTTCGCCGGGGGCCGCCGCGCCGTCGGCCACGGCGCGGCGTACGCAGGCGGCGATCTGGTCGCCGAGCGGCACGGTGGAGGTGGGATCGACCCGGAACAGCATCGTCAGTGGTCCGTTCGGCGCTGGTCGATCAGGGTGTTGAGGAGCGCCGCCGCGGTCGCCGAGTCGTCCACCGTGACCTCGAAGTCCCGGCCGCCGGCCAGTCGGGCCACGAGGCCCTCGCCGGAGCGGATCATGACCCCGGTGCGGCCGGGCCGGATGCGGTAGCCCCAGCCGCCGTACTCGCTGAGCGGTTCGATGTCGCGGCTGGACGCCGCTTCGATCCGGTCGAGCGGCACCCTGACGCGGGGCCAGGGCAGCAGTCCGGAGACGGTGATCCCGCGCCGGTCCACTGTCACGTACGGGCGGGCGAAGGACGCGATGAGGGCGCCGAGGACGAGCGCGGGCACGGCGACCGGCCAGGCCGCCACGAACAGCAGGACGACGCCGGCGCCCAGGACGACGAGCGCGGTCAGCGGCAGCCACCAGGACCCGGCGCTGCGGGCCCACCCGGCGACCTCCCCCGCGCCCAGTTCGATCCGCCCGCCCGCC
>NZ_JAKRGC010000414.1 GCF_022347745.1 Streptomyces sp. OfavH-34-F | reverse complement strand
CGCGGCCTCGGCGTCGGCGCCGCGCTGGTCCGGGCCATCGAGGACGCCGCCCGCGCGCACGGCCTGACCGCCGTGGACCTGCACGCCCAGACGCACGCCCTGCGCTTCTACGAGCGCCTGGGCTACGAGCCGTACGGCCCCGAGTTCATGGACGCGGGCATCGCGCACCGGGCGATGCGCCGGGCGATCTGACACCCCGCCCCCTCGCCCCGGCGGGCGGGGGCGCGTGACAGGGTGAGGGAGGCCGCCGGGCGCAGACCGGTCCCGGCCGGAGCGCTTGGGAGGGCACCCCGTGGACCAGATGTCACTGCTGCTCCTGCTGCTGCTCGGAGCCGTGGTCACGGTTCCGCTCGGGGACCGGCTGAAACTGCCGGCCCCGGTGCTGATGACCCTGTTCGGGGTGGTGCTGGCCTTCGCCAGCTTCGTGCCCGACGTGGACATCCCGCCGGAGATCATCCTCCCCGCCCTGCTGCCCCCGCTGCTCTACGCCTCGGTCCAGCGCACCTCCTGGCGGCAGTTCGCGGCGAACAAGCGGCCCATCTTCCTGCTGGCCGTGGCGCTGGTCTTCCTGACGACGGCGGCCGTCGCCGTGGTGGCCGACGCGATCGTGCCCGGGCTGCCGCTGGCCGCCGCCGTCGCGCTCGGCGCGCTCGTCGCCCCGCCGGACCCGGTCGCGGCCACCGCCGTCGCCGGGTCGGTCGGACTGCCCCGCCGGCTCATCTCCATCCTGGAGGGCGAGGGGCTGTTCAACGACGTCACCGCGATCGTGCTGTACCACGTGGCCATCGCCGCGGCGGTCAGCGGGACGTTCTCGCTGCCCGAGGCGTTCGGGCTGCTGGTCCTGTCCGCCGTGGTCGCCATCGCGGTCGGGGTCGCGCTCGGCTGGCTCACCATCAAGCTGATGGGGCTGCTCGGCGACGCCACCCTCCAGGTCGGGCTGACCCTGCTGGTGCCGTTCGTGAGCTACGTCCTCGCCGAGGAGCTGAAGGGCTCCGGCGTGCTCGCCGTGCTGATGACCGCGATGTTCCTCGCGGAGCACACCGCGGACGCCGACGACGTCCTGGGCCGGCTCACCGGACGCACCTTCTGGGAGATCGTCGACACCCTCGTCACCGGGATCGCCTTCGGCCTGATCGGGCTCGAACTGCACAACGTGTTCGGTACGGCGGACGGGCGCGAGCTGGAGATGGCCGGCTGGGGCCTGGCCGTCGTCGCGGTCGTCGTCGGCGTACGGCTGCTCTATCTGCTCCCCGCCACCTGGCTGGCCAAGCGGCTGCACACCCGGCGGGACGTCAGCGAGGAGATCCCCACCAGCTGGCGGGAGACCGTGGTGATGTGGTGGGCCGGGATGCGCGGGGTGGCCTCCGTCGCCCTGGCCCTGGCCATCCCGCTGGAGACGGACGACGGCAGCCCGTTCCCCGGCCGCGACGAGATCGTCTTCATCGCGTTCTCCGTGATCATGGTGACCCTGGTCTTCCAGGGACTGACCCTGCCGTGGCTGGTGCGGCGGCTCGGGGTGCGCGCGGACACCGACGCCGAGGCGGCCCTGGAGCGGGAGCTGGCGATCCGGGCGGCCAGGGCGGCCCGGCAGCGGCTCAAGAAGATCGAGGAGACCGAGGACCTCCCCGAGGAGGTCGTCGAGCGGCTGCACCGGCTGGCGTACGAGGTGGGGGCCCGGATCAGCCCCGAGATGGGCGACGACGAACGCCGCGACGCCTACGCCAAGCGCGTCGAGCGGTTCCGCACGGTCGGCCGCGTCCAGCGCGAGATGCTGTCGGCCGCCCGCCACGCGGTGCTCGACGCGCGCAGCGAACCCGGCGCCGACCCCGAGGTCGTGGACCGGGTGCTGCGCCAGCTCGACGTACGCAGCCTGCGCTGAGGGCGGTCAGCCGCGCCCCGTGCGCGGGGCCTTGTCCCAGCCGCTCGCCGGCTTGTCGTCCCGGCCGTTGAGCGGGACGGACGGCCAGGTGTCGCCGGGCGGCAGCGCCGCGGGGGCCGTGGCGACCCGCGGCAGCGCGTACGGGTGGTGGTCGCGCAGCCAGCCGATCAGCTGCTCGCGCACCGCGCAGCGGGCCGTCCAGATGTCGTCCGCGTCCTTCGCCGTGACGACGGCCCGCACCTGGATCGTCGTGGGCGTCGTGTCGGTGACCGCGAGCGACCAGTTGCGGCCGTCCCAGGCGGCGCAGTCGCCGAGGATGTCCCGCAGCTTGTCGCGCATCGCCGCGATGGGCGCCGAGTGGTCCAGGTGGAAGTAGACCGAGCCCGTCATCTGCGCGCCCCCGCGCGACCAGTTCTCGAAGGGCTGGGCCGTGAAGTAGGAGACGGGCATCGTGATCCGCCGCTCGTCCCACGTACGCACCGCGAGGAAGGTCAGCGTGATCTCCTCGATGGTGCCCCACTCGCCGTCCACCACCACGGTGTCGCCGATGCGGACCATGTCCCCGAACGCGATCTGGAGCCCGGCGAACAGGTTGCCGAGGGTGGACTGGGCGGCGACACCGGCGACGATGCCGAGCACTCCGGCCGAGGCCAGCATCGAGGTCCCGACCGTCTGCATCGCCGGGAACGTCAGCAGCATCGCCGCGGCGGCCACGATGCCCACCACCGCGACGACGACGCGCTGGATCAGCGTCACCTGGGTCCGCACCCGGCGCACCCGGGCGGGGTCGCGGTTGTGGGCCGCCGCGTAGCGGGCGTACACCGAGTCGACCACCGCTATGGCGCTGCGCACCACCAGCCAGGCGGACGCCCCGATCAGCACCAGCGTCAGCAGCCGGCCGATGCCCACGTGGTGGTCGCGGACCGCGCCGAGCCGGGTCTGCGCGTACGTGCCGCGCAGCAGCGCGGCGCACATGACCAGCTGGAACGGGATCCGGCAGCGGCGCAGCAGGCCCCACAGCGGCGTCTCGTGGTGCCGGGCGTCGGCACGTCTCAGCAGCAGGTCCAGCAGCCAGCCGGCCGCCAGGGTGATCGCGACCGAGCCGCCCAGGACGATCAGCGGTCGCAGTACGTTCTCCATGCTGTCGCTCTCCATCGTCTCGAACGCAACTGGCACCATGGGCCTCATGAACATCATGCTTTTCCACTCGATGTACGGTCCGCGCCCCGCGGTCCACGCCGCCGCCGAGCGGCTGCGCGCCGCGGGGCACGAGGTGCGCGTGCCCGATCTGTTCGAGGGGCACACCTTCGACTCGGTGGAGGAAGCGGAGGCGTTCCGGGAGGAGACGGGCAAGGACGAGCTGCTGAGGCGGGCCGTCCTCGCCGCCGCCCCCTATTCGGACCAGGGCCTGGTGTACGCGGGCTTCTCCCTGGGCGCCTCGGTCGCCCAGACGCTGGCGCTCGGCGACGCGAAGGCGCGCGGGCTGCTGCTCCTGCACGGTACGTCGGACATCGCCGAGAACGCCTCGGTGGAGGAGCTGCCGGTCCAGCTGCACGTCGCCGACCCGGACCCCTACGAGACGCCCGACTGGCTGAACTCGTGGTACCTGGACATGCAGCGTACCGGGGCGGACGTGGAGATCTACCGCTACCCGGGCGCCGGGCACCTGTTCACCGACCCGGAGCTGCCGGACTTCGACCGGGCGGCGGCGGAGCTGGCCTGGAAGGTCGCGATCGGCTTCCTGGCCACGCTGTGACGGCCGAAGGGCTCCGCGCGGGTCGCGCGGAGCCCTTCGGGAGACGCCGGGGCGGTCAGCCGCGGTACGCGGCCCAGCTGTCGCTCATCCGCCGTGCCTGGCCCGGGGTGAACTGGGTCATGCAGGCGTCGTACGTGTAGTCCATGAAGTTGTGTATCGGGTCGGCGCCGGCCTTCCGGGCGCAGGTGTCGCGGCCGGTGGGGCACTCGTACGCGGGGCTCTTCTCGGCCGGGGTGTCGTCCACGTAGTCGCCGTTGCCGTTGCAGCCGCCCTGGAACGTGTGGTAGAGCCCGAGCCAGTGCCCGACCTCGTGCGTCGCGGTGTCGCCCTCGTCGTAGTGCGTCGCGGAGCCGCCCGGCAGCGAGGCGTCGAGGATGACGACGCCGTCCATGGAGGGGTTGGAGGCGTAGGAGCTGGGGAAGGTCGCCCAGCCCAGGAGCCCGCCGCCCAGGTTGGCGGTGTAGATGTTGAGCGCGCCGGCGCCGCCCTTGCGCAGCGAGGACTTCATCGCCTTCTCGGCCGACGAGCCGGAGGAGAGGTTGTACCAGGAGGCGTTGTCCGTGTAGTCGGTGCCGGCCAGCGTGAACTGGAAGCCGGTCGCGGTGTTGCCGCTGCCCTGGCCGCTGTACGCGGCGTTGAGCACGTTCAGCTGGCTGCTGATGTCGCCCGAGGTGAGCTTGCCCGCGCTGCCGGAGTGGATGACGTGGAAGTACACGGGCACGGTCGCGCCGGCGGCGAGCGAGGGTCCGGTGCCCCGGCGCTCGGTGAGTCTCTGCCGCAGCCGCTGGTCCATGGCCGCCGCCTGGGCGGTGGTCAGCTCGTTGGGGTCGGCGGCGTGCTGCCCGCCGGAGGGACGGGCCTGGCGCGCGGTGGCGGCCGGGGCGTCGGCGCAGGCGTCGGCGGACCGGGCGGCGGTGGCGCCGGAGG
>NZ_JAKRGC010000413.1 GCF_022347745.1 Streptomyces sp. OfavH-34-F | reverse complement strand
GGCCCCCGCCGTCAGAGGGGCCCAACATGATCAGATTCACGATACGGCGACTGCTCTCGGGACTCGTCCTCCTGCTCGTCGTCACCTCCGCCACCTTCTTCCTTGCGCACCTGGCCATCGGCGACCCCACCGCCGGCCTGCTCGGAAACAACGCCACACCGGCCCAGCGGGCGGCGCTGCACGAGAAGCTCGGCCTGGACCGCCCGATCATCACCCAGTACTGGGACTGGTTCTCGCACGCCATGCGCGGCGACTTCGGCACGTCCTGGCGCAACTTCCAGCCCGTCTCGGACCAGATCGCCCTCCGCGTCCCGGTCACCCTCTCGGTCGTGCTGGCCGCCACCCTCCTCGCCGCCGTGCTGGGCCTGGTCGTCGGCGTCGCCACCGGCCTGCGCCCCGGCGGCCTCCTCGCCCGCGTCCTCAAGGTCGCCTCCGTCGTCCTGTTCGCCCTGCCCGGCTTCTGGGTCAGCCTCGTCCTCGTCATGACGTTCGCCGTGCGGCTCAAATGGTTCCCCGCGGTGGGCTACGTACCCTTCGGCCAGTCCCCGTCGGCCTGGCTCAGCTCCATCACCCTGCCGTCCGTCGCCCTGGCCCTCGCCGCGATCGTCATGATCGCCGAACAGCTCAGCAACGGCTTCCTCGAAGTCAGCGGACAGGACTTCGTCCGCACCCTGAAGGCCCGCGGCCTGTCCTCCCGCCGCGTCACCCTGCACGTCCTGCGCAACGCCTCGCCCGCCGCGCTCACCGTCCTCGCGGTGATGTTCGTCGGACTGCTCGGCGGCGCCATCGTCGTCGAGATCATCTTCAACCTGCCGGGCATCGGGAGCCTCACCCAGTCCGCCTCCCAGATCGGCGACATCCCCATCCTCCTCGGCCTCACCGCCGTCACCGTCGTCTTCGTCGTCCTCATCAACTTCCTGCTCGACCTCGTGCTCGGCTGGATCAACCCGAAGGTGCGCGAGATATGACCGAAGCCGCACTGCCCCTCACGGACGCGGCCGTCCGGGCCGACCAGCGACTGTGGGCGCGCTACCTGCGCCGCCCGCTCGGCGTCGCAGCCCTGGCGGTGTTCCTCCTCGTCGTCCTCGTCGGACTCCTCGCCCCGCTGCTCGCCCCGCACGACCCCAACCTCGTCGACTACAACCTCACCCAGGCACCGCCCGGCGGCGACCACCTGATGGGCGGCGACTCCGCGGGCCGCGACATCTTCAGCCGGCTGCTGTACGGCGCCCGGACCACCGTCTACGGCGCGGCCGTCGCCTGCTTGGTGGGCGTCGGACTCGGCGTCCCCACGGGCATCGCGGCCGGCTACTTCGGCGGCCTCGCCGACCGGATCAGCTCCTGGATCAGCGACGGCCTCCAGTCCGTGCCCGGCATGATCGTCCTGCTCATCGTCGCCGCCGGCACCGGCGCCGACTTCACCGTGCTGATGGTCACCGTGGGCGCCTTCATGGCCCCCGGCTACTACCGCATCTCCCGCTCCAAGGCCCTCGCCGTCCGCCGGGAGCCCTACGTCGACGCCGCCCGCGTCGCCGGACTCACCCACGGCCGGATACTCCGGGCCCACATGCTCCGCGCCGTCCGCGCCCCCGTCATCATCCAGACGGCCCTCACCGCCGGCGTCGCCATGGGCATGCAGACCGGCCTCCAGTTCCTCGGCGTCGGCACCGGGTCCACACCCGACTGGGGCCAGATGATGAACGACGGCTTCCGCACCATGGGAACCCACCCGCTCATCCTGCTGTGGCCCTCCGTCGCCCTGGGCGTGACCATCGCCGCCCTCGCCTTCATGGGCTCGACCCTCGCCGACCTGGTCAGCGCGCGCACCGCACCTGCCCCCCGCCGCCGCGGCAAGGAGACCGACCGGCGCACCGAGGCCACCACCGCCGCCAGCGGCGAACTGACCCACCCCGCCGAGGTCAGCGCCCTGCGCATCGACAACCTCCGCGTCGGCTACCGCACCCCGCAGGGCGACAAGCAGGTCGTCCGCGGCGTCAGCCTGGACGTCGCCCCCGGCGAGGTCCTCGGCATCGTCGGCGAGTCCGGCTCCGGCAAGTCCCAGACCATGTTCTCCGCACTGGACCTGCTGCCCGACGAGGGCAGCGCCGCCGCGGACGGCATCTGGATCGGCGGCGAGTCCGTGGCCGGCCTGTCGCGCGCCCGGCGCCACGCCCTGCTCGGTACCCGCGTCGGCTACGTTCCCCAGGAGCCGATGAGCAACCTCGACCCCTGCTACACGATCGGCCACCAGCTCACCGAGCCGCTGCGCGCCGTGCACGGGCTGAGCAAGGCCGACGCCCGCGCCCGCGCCCACGAGGTGCTGGTACGCGTCGGCATCACCGACCCCGAACGCGTCATGGCCTCCTACCCGCACCAGGTGTCCGGAGGCATGGCCCAGCGCGTCCTGATCGCCGGCGCCGTCGCCGGCAAACCGGACCTGCTGGTCGCCGACGAGCCCACCACCGCGCTGGACGTCACGGTCCAGGCCGAAGTCCTCGAACTGCTGCGGGAACTCCAGCAGGAGTACGGGATGGCCCTCGTCATCGTGACCCACAACTTCGGCGTGGTCGCCGACATCTGCGACCGGGTCGCCGTCATGAAGGACGGCCGGGTCATCGAGTCCGGCACCGTCGAGCGGATCTTCGCCGAACCCGGCGACCCGTACACCGCCGAACTCATCCGCGCCTCGCAGGACGACACCGAGAGCCGCGACGACCTGGACGCGGCCTGGCACGGGGCCCGGAAGGTGACCGCATGACCGGCACCGGAGCAGACAAGGAAACGGAGGGCGCCCAGATGGAGAAGGACGTGGAGGCGCGGGACGGCGCGGCGCTGCTGGAGGTGAACGACGTCGTCGTCGACTACCGGCGCGGCCGCGACACCTTCCGCGCGCTGAAGGGCGTCTCGATGACCATCGGAGCCGGCGAGTGCGTGGGCCTGGTCGGCGAGAGCGGGTCCGGCAAGTCGACGCTCGGCAAGGCCATCCTGGGCCTGGCCGAGGTCTCCTCCGGCAGCATCCGCTTCGACGGCCGGGACATCACCCACCTCAAGGGCGCCGCCCGCCGCCGGCTGGCCGCCGACCTCCAGGTGGTCTTCCAGGACCCCTACGGCTCGCTCGACCCGACCATGACCGTCGGCCAGATCCTCGCCGAACCGCTCACCGCGTCCGGCACCGGCCGCGCCGGGGCACGCGCCACGGTCGCCGAGATGCTCGACCACGTCCGCCTCCCCGCGGACACCGTCGGGCGCTACCCCGGCGAGTTCTCCGGGGGCCAGCGCCAGCGCATCGCCATCGCCCGCGCCCTGGTGCGGCGCCCCCGCCTCATCGTCTGCGACGAACCCGTCAGTGCCCTGGACCTGACCACGCAGGCGGCGGTGATCGACCTGTTCATCGACATCCAGCGCGAGACCGGGGTCTCCTACCTCTTCGTCTCGCACGACCTCGGCGTCGTACGGCGGATCTGCCACCGGGTCTCGGTCATGTACCAGGGGGAGTGCGTGGAGACCGGACCGAACGAGAAGGTCACCCGCGCGCCCGAACACCCGTACACGCGACGGCTGCTGCTGGCCTCGCCGGTCGCCGATCCGGCCCGGCAGGCGGAGCGGAGACGGAGCCGGCTCGGGCTTCGTGCGACAGCCGCCCCGCCAGTACCGTAGGGGACACCATGCCTAAAATCATTGACCACGATCAGCGACGCCGGGAGATTGTCGCGGTCGCGAAGAAGCTCATCATCCAGGGCGGCTTCGAGGCCGCGACCATGCGCAGCATCGTCGCCGAGGCCGGCTTCGCCAACGGTGCGCTGAAGCGCTACTTCCCCAGCAAGGACAGCATCGTGGCCGCCACGTTCCAGAGCGTCCTGGCGGAGATGAGCGAGCAGATCGGCCCGAGCGAACCGGACGGCGACCCGCGCGAGGCGCTGCGCCACGACATCGAGGCGACACTGCCGCTCGACCGGTACCGCATCGACTCCGCCCGCGTGCTGCTCGCGCTGTGGGAGCACTCGGTGGCCAACGAGGAACTGGCCTCGCTGTACCGGGAACACCTGCACGTCTGGCGCCGCCGGCTCGCCGAGCGCATCGCCGCCGCGCGCGGCAAGGGCGAGACCCCGGACACGCCCGCGGTCTCCGAGCTGGCCGGAGAGGTGATCGGGGTGTCCATCGGCGCCAACGTCACCTCGCTGATGTTCCCGGACGGCGCGCTGATCCCCGAATACCGCGCCTACGTCGACCGGTTGATGCGCAACCTCGACAACTGATCCGTCTCCGGCGGACCACCGTGCCCGTTTCCGGGCTTCGACGAAGACCTGACGAAGGACCGCCATGCATGTGCGAGGCAGGCTGTTCATCGGCGGCGCATGGGCCGCCGCCGGTGACGGAACGGAATTCACCACCCGCGACCCCGCCACCGGGGAGGTGCTGGGGACCTGTGCCCAGGCCGGACCGGCCGAGGCCGACGCCGCCGTCGACGCGGCCCGGCGGGCCCTGGCCGACCCGGCGTGGGCCGCGCTGTCCGCCGCGGAGCGGGCCCGGCTGCTGTGGCGGG
>NZ_JAKRGC010000412.1 GCF_022347745.1 Streptomyces sp. OfavH-34-F | reverse complement strand
CTCGCCGTCCGCCCGCGCGAGCGCGAGCCCGAGCGCCACGAAGGCGAAGCCGAAGGCGTCACCGAAGAAGTCCGCGCCCGCGAGCAGGCGCCCCTCGGCGACGCCGTCCGCCCCGGCGAACCGGCCGCCGGCCCCGGACCGTTCCTCGCCCGGCCCCGCCTCGGAGGCGGAGCAGGTCCTGGCCCTGGTCAACACCGAACGGGCCCGGGAGGGCTGCGGTCCGGTCACCGGCAACGCGCTGCTGACGGCCGCCGCGCAGCGGCACTCCGAGGACATGGCCGCGCGGGACTACTTCTCGCACACCTCGCAGGACGGTTCCGGTCCGGGCGACCGGATCACCGACGCCGGCTACCGGTGGAGCACCTACGGCGAGAACATAGCCAAGGGCCAGCGCACACCCGCCGCCGTGATGGACTCCTGGATGAACAGCCCCGGCCACCGCGCGAACATCCTCAACTGCTCGTTCAAGGAACTGGGCGTGGGAGTGGAGGACAGCCCCGGCGGCATCGTGTGGACCCAGGACTTCGGCACGGGCCAGTGACGCGCGGACGGGCCCCCGGGTTCCCGGATCGCCGACGCCGAGAGCGGATTCGCGAGCGGTGAACGCCCCTGGTCCGCCGGTGCGGGCGCGTCTAGCGTGCCTGGCATGACCGACAGGGGACACGCATGGGTGCTGGGAGCGACGGGGCAGATGGGGCGCGCCGCGGTGCGCGCGCTGGCGGCGGACGGCTGGAAGGTGACGGCGGCCTCGCGCAGCGGGGGCCGCGTCGAGGGGTGGGACGGCGGGGTGCGGACGGTCGCCCTGGACCGTGACGAGGAGGGCGCGCTGGCGTCCGCGCTCGGGCCGGGCTGCGATGTGCTGGTGGATCTGGTGGCGTACGGGAGGACGCACGCCCGGCAGCTGACCGGCCTCGCGGACCGGATCGGGTCGGCGGTGGTCGTCTCCAGCGGGGCGGTGTACGCGGACGAGCGGGGCCGCAGCTTCGATACGCAGGGCGAGCCGGACGGGGCGCCCCGCTATCCGCTGCCGATCCCGGAGTCGCTGAGCACGGTGGAGCCGGGCGACGACACCTACGCGACGCGCAAGATCCGCCTGGAGTGCGATCTGCTCGCGGCCGGTGACACCCTCCCGGTCACACTGCTGCGGGCGGGCGCGGTGCACGGACCGCACTGCCGCACCCCGCGCGAGCTGTACTTCGTCAAGCGGGCGCTGGACGGGCGGCCCCGGCGGGTGCTGGCGTACGGCGGGGCCTCCCGCTTCCATCCGCTGCACACGTCGAACGCGGCCGAGCTGATCCGGCTGGCCGCCGCCCGGCCCGGTTCGCGCGTGCTGAACGCCGCCGATCCCCAGGCGCCGACGGTCGCGGAGATCGGCGAGGCGGTGGACGCGGTGCTGGGCCGGTCCACGGAGACGGTGCTGGTGCCGGGCGCCCCGCCCGCGGAGGGCGTCGGCGCGACGCCCTGGAGCGCGCCGCACCCCATCGTCTACGACATGTCGGCCGCCGCGCGGGAACTCGGCTACCGCCCGGTGACCGACTACGCCGCCTCACTCCCGGAGACCGTCGACTGGCTGGCCTCCCGCCTGGCGGACCGGGCCTGGCAGGACGCGTTCCCGGCGATGCTGCGCACGTACGGCACGATGCTGTTCGACTACGAGGCGGAGGACACCTGGCTGGCGGAGCACGACCGCAGGCCCTGACCGGGCCGGGCGCCGGGGCGCGGGCGACACGCCCGGTGGGTGCGGTGGGATTTCTCGCTCGACCGGCGTAGGAGTTCCCTCTTGCGAGCGACGGGCCGATTTGCGTTTTCCTGATGCACGCAAGGCGCGTCGCGTCGCGACAGCGCTGGTACGGGCACGGCCGCGGAAGCGTGCGGGAGCGTGGGGAAGGGGGCCGCCCACCTGAACGGACGACCCGGGGCGAAATTCACATATGGCTGTTTCATCTCGGAAATCCGGCACGAGGTGCGTCAAGATCCGTGGGACGACAAGCCCCCGCCACCGCGGCGGGGCGGTCCGGGCGGACGCCGAGTCCTGCCGCCGTCCGGATGACTGGTCGACAGGAGTGGATCGGCAGGAGTGGAGGACCCGAGCATCACGGGACCGCCGGAGCACCGGTTGTCCCTCGGGGTGAAGCCGCGACGCGCGGCCGGGCGACTTCGCCAGCCCGAACCCGACAGGCCATCCTTCACAGGCGGCTGACGAAGGGTTGCGCATGAGTGCGCAGGTTCATGTCCCGTCCCTGCTCGCCCGGGCCACCACGGCCTCGGTCATGACTCTCGTCGCGGTGGGCAGCACGCTGCTGATCCCCGGCACCGCTTCCGAGGCACAGGCGGCCGGCCACGCCGCCAAAGCGCTGAAGGTCGCCGCGTCGAAGAAGGGAGCGCCCTACCGGTGGGGCGCGACCGGGCCCAACAGCTTCGACTGTTCCGGGCTGACGCTCTATTCGTTCAAGAAGGCCGGCAAGAAGCTCCCCCGGACGGCCCAGCAGCAGTACAACCGGACCAGGCACATCTCGGCCTCCCAGCGCCAACGCGGTGACCTGGTCTTCTTCCACGCTGGAGGCGGCGTCTACCACGTGGGCATCTACGCCGGGAGTGGGAAGATCTGGCACTCGCCGAAGACCGGTGCCGTGGTCCGCCTGGAGAAGATCTGGACCCGGAGCGTGTACTACGGCCGGGTCGCCTGACGCGGGCCCCCGGGCCGGGCGCGTGCGGCGTCGGGGCTCGGGGGGCCGGGCGGGGCCTGCCACGGCAGCGTCACCCAGACGGTCTTGCCGCCGTCCTCGGTGGGGGTGACGGTCAGCCGGCCGCCGTACTCCTTGGCCAGCGTGCGGACGATGACCATGCCGCGGCCGTTGTCCTGCTGGACGGCGGCCGGCAGCCGCTGGGGCCTGCGGGGATGGCTGTCCGTCACCCCGAGGCGCAGCAGCTCCTGGCGTTCCAGGCGCAGGTCTACGGTGAAGGTGGGCGACATCCCGAAGGTGTGCAGTACGGCGTTGGTGGCCAGCTCCGAGAGGATGAGGCGGAGGGCGTCGGCGGCCTCCGCGCCGTCGGGCAGGCCCCACTCCGCGAGGACGCGGGCCAGGTACCGGCGGGCCGAGGAGACCGAGGCCGGCTCGCTCGGCAGGGTGACACGTGCTTCCTGATGGTCTGCCATGGCGAGCCGTCCCTTTCCCACCCGGTACCGGCCCGGCGAGCGGACCGGTTGTGCTTCGCGCCAGATTGCCACCGATGCTGCCCTCCGTGGTGGCGATCCACCAGGATATGCATATATCTGTAACTCAAACCGGTGAACTCTCCCCGCCCGCCCCCGCACGGGCGCGACACTGTCTCCTCGTCAGACAGCGGGAGGGAACGTCCAGATGCAGCACGGTCCAGCGGTTCGGCGCCGCAAGCTCGGGGAGGAACTGCGGAGCCTGCGGCACGCGTCGGGGCTCACCAGCCGGGAGGCCGCGCAGCTGCTCGGCTGGCACCAGTCGAAGGTGAGCAGGATCGAGACAGGTGTCAGCGGGGTGCGCCCGGATGACGTGAACCGGCTGCTGGACGCGTACGGGATGGACGACCCCAAGCTGCGCGAGGTGCTGGGGGCGCTCGCCGGTTCGGCGGGCGGGGGCGGCGCGGGCTGGTGGCACGCGTACCGCGGTCTGATCCCGCCGCAGTACCGCGACTTCATCAGTCTGGAGTCGCAGGCGCGGACCGCCCGCACGCTGGAGACCTCGGTGGTTCCGGGCCTGCTCCAGACGGCCGACTACGCCCGGGCGGTGACCAGGGCCTCCCTCGACGGGCTGCCGTCCGGTCAGCTGGACTCCCTGGTCGAGGTCCGGCTGACCCGGCAGGGGGTGCTGCGCAGCGATCCGCCGCTGCGGCTGAGCGCGGTGCTCGACGAGGCGGTGCTGCGCCGGGAGGTGGGTGGCCGAAGGGTGATGCGCCAGCAGCTGCGCCATCTCGCGCGGGTGGCCCAACTGCCCCATGTGCAACTCCAGTTACTGCCGTTCACGGTCGGCGGCTATGTGGGCCTCACCAGTCCTTTCGTTATCTTCTCCTTTCCGACCGCTTCTGACCTTGACGTGGTCGTCCTTGACCACTTGACGAGTAGCCTCTATCTGGAACGGAAAGAAGACCTTGCGGCGTACAGCGCGGCCTTCCGAACCCTTCAGGCCCACGCGTTGTCGCCCGAGCACACGCTGGACCTGATCGCCGCGATCGACCGCGGCGACCGGTGACCCCCCACCGCCCGGAGGAACCGTCATGTCCGATCGCCCCGCACAGCACGCGTTGAGGTGGCGGCGCAGCAGCCGCAGCACGGGTATGAACAACTGCGTGGAGACCGCCCCGTTCGAGGACGGGCGGCTGCTCGCCGTACGCGACTCCAAGGATGTGTCGCTCACCCCCCTGGAGTTCTCCCCCACGGCCTGGACGTCCTTCGTCTCCGGCCTGAAACGCTGAGGCGCCCCGCCGCCCCGCCGCCCCGCCGCGCGGACCGGCCCGCCGTCTCAGCTCTCCGGCGCGGTCCGCCGCACCGTGGCCACCGCCCGCCCGATCTGCTCGTCCGTCAGGTCGGCGCGGGCGGTGAGCCGCAGCCGGGAGATGCCGTCCGGGACCGACGGCGGCCGGAAGCACCCGA
>NZ_JAKRGC010000411.1 GCF_022347745.1 Streptomyces sp. OfavH-34-F | reverse complement strand
CGCGCGAGGGGGCGTACGGGGCGGCGGTCGGGGACGCCGAGCGGGCCACCGCCGCCCTGGCGGGCACCGACGACCCCTGCCTCATCGGCGACGTGTGGTTCGAGGCGGCCCGGGTGCTGGCCGCCTCCGGGGAACCGGGGCGCGCCCGGCGGGCGGCCGGCCGGGCCCTCGACGCGCTGACGGCCAAGGAGGCCGTGCTCCCCGCCCGGACCGTACGGGCGTGGCTGACCGGACTGGAGGAGGAGCGATGAACGATCCCGATCCGCCCTGGAGACGGCCTCCCCGGGCCGTGACCCCGGGCATGCCCGCCTGGGGCGTGACGCGGGAGGAGGCCCGCCGGGAGTTCGCGGCCGTCCCGATGGACTCGGTCGGCCCGGAGTGGGCCTGGGGCGGGTCGGACGGTTCCGGCGTGCGGGTGTGCGTGGTGGACAGCGGGGTCGAGGCCGGCCACCCGATGGTCGGGGAGGTCGGGCCGGCGGTGACGGCCGTCCCGGACGAGGACGGCGAGGTGAGCATGGTGCCGTGCGAGCCGGTCGACCGGGCCGGCCACGGCACCGCCTGCGCCGGGGTGATCCGGTCCGTGGCGCCCGGTGTGACGCTCTCCTCCGCACAGGTGCTGACCGACGGCAGGACCGGCAGCGGTCCGGCCCTGATCGCCGGGCTCTCCTGGGCCATCGAGCAGGACTTCGACGTCATCAACCTGAGCCTGGCGACGACCCGTCCGGCCCTGACCGCGCAGCTCCACGAGCTGGTGGACCGGGCCTACTTCCGCCGCTGCGCGCTCGTCGTCTCCGCGCACAACCGGCCGGTACCCAGCTATCCCTGGTCGTTCTCCTCGGTGATCTCCGTCGCCAGCCACGACGAGGACGACCCGATGACGTACTACTACAACCCCGCGCCGCCCGTGGAGTTCCACGCGCGCGGGGTGCGCGTGCCCGTGGCGTGGCCCGGCGGCGGCACCATCCGCTCGACCGGCAACAGCTTCGCCGCGCCGCACATCGCCGGGCTGTGCGCGCTGATCCTCGGCAAGCACCCCTGGCTCACGCCGTTCCAGCTCAAGACGGTGCTGTTCCTCTGTGCCGCGAACACCGCCGGTCGCCTTGGAGGTGCCCACGATGAACCCTGTTGACGCCGCGACGCCCACGGAGCGCCGCCTGCTCCAGTCCGTCGTGGAGGTCGCGCGCCACGCCTTCGGGGCGGCGGCCTCCTCGATCTTCCTCATCGATCCCGGCTCCGGCGATCTGGTCTTCGAGGCCGTGGCCGGCGAGGGCGACGGCCAGTTGGTCGGTACGCGCTTCCCGGCCGGGACCGGCATCGCGGGCTGGGTCGCCGCGTCCGGGCAGTCGATGCTGGTCGACGACCTGCGCGAGTCCCGGCACTTCTCCGGCGAGGCCGCCGCCTCCACCGGGTACGTCCCCGACAGCATCATGGCCGCCCCGCTGTTCAGCGAGGACGAGTGCGTCGGCGTCCTGGAGGTGCTGGACCGGGGCGCCAACGGCGTACGGGAGATGGCCGACGTCGAACTGCTGGGGCTGCTGGCCGACCAGGCCGCCATCGGGCTCGAACTCCTCACCCGGCTGCGCGCCGCCGACCCCGGCATGCGCTCCGACAAGGCGCTCCGGCTCCTGGAGATGGCGGAGACCCTGCTGGCCCGCTCCCATGGCTGAGCGGACGGCCGCGCGGGCCGTCCTGCTGCTGACCAGACGGGGCGACGGGGAGGCGACCGAGACGGCCGCCCTGCTGCACCGGATCGGCGTGCCCGTGCACCGGATCGACGCGGACGGCCTGGCGCAGGTCCGGGCCGTCCGGGGGCCGGACGGCGTCCTGGACCTGGACGGGCACCGGTTCACGCCGACCGTGACCTGGCTGCGCCACTTCTCGGCGCGGGCCGCGTCCCCGGCCGGCACGCCGGGCGGGGAGCTGGTGTACCGGGACGCGTGGACCGCGCTGGCCCGGCAGCTCGCCGCCGCCTCCCCGGCCGCCATCGGCGCCGACGACCCGGGGCTGCTGGTGCAGCGGGACCGGGCGCGGGCACTCGGTGTGCGCGTCCCGCGCGCACTGGTCACCACCGACCCGGCGCGGGCGGCGGAGCTGCTGCCCGCCCGGCGCTACGTGCTGAAGGTGCTGGACCGGCACTACGTGGAGCCGGAGCCGGGCCGGCTCGACTGGTTCCTGCCCCGGGTCCTGGACCGCGACCGGCTCGGCGGGCCCGAGGCGACGGGGCTGCCGCACGGGACACCGGTGCTGCTCCAGGAGTACGTCGGGCACGACGCCGAGTACCGGGTCTACTGCGCCGGGGACGAGGTGCACGCCTTCGAGGTGGCCAAGGAGCGCCCGGAGGACATCTGGGACCGCCCCGACGAGGTGGCGGTGCGCCGGGTCCGGGCCCCGGAGGCGGTGGTCGCGGCGGCGCGGGCGCTGGCCGGGGAGGACGGCGCCGGGTACGGGGCGTACGACTTCCTGTGGGCCGGGGGCGAGCCGGTGTTCCTGGAGATGAACGCGCACGGCGACTGGCACTGGTTCGAGCGCAAGGCCGGCACCGACGCGGTGACCCGCGCGGTGGTGCGCACCGTCCGGGACCTGCACCGGTCCGCCGCGGGCGGGGCGCGCCCGGAGCCGGTCAGCCTGCTCGCCTTCCTCGGCGCGGGCCGGGCCGGGTGACGGGCGGTCAGCGGGCGGGGGTGGGCAGGGCGGTCTCGGCGACGGCGAGCACGGCGCGCAGGGCGGCGGACGGGTTGTCCGTGCGCCAGGCGAGCGCGGCCTGCCGGCGGATCGGCGGCCCGGCGAGCGGCCGGTAGACCAGGCCGCCGAGCCGGATGTGCTGGACGGAGGTCACGGTCAGCGTCACCCCGACGCCCGCCGCGACCAGCGCCAGGATGGTGTACGAGTCCGGCGCCTCCTGCACCACGCGCGGGTCGAAGCCGGCCGCCTCGCACGCCTCGACCATCGCGTCGCGCACGGTGGAGCCGCTGTTGGCCGGGAAGGCGACGAACGGCTCCCCGGCCAGCGCGTCGAGCGGGATCTCGGGGCGGGCGGCGAGCGGATGGTCGAGGGGGAGCGCGCAGACCAGCTCCTCCTCGTCGATCACCCGGCAGCTCACGCCCGGCCGGCTCACCGGCAGCCGGACGAACCCGAGGTCAAGCGAGCCGTCGGCGACGCGGGCGAGCGCCACGTTGGCGTAGGTCTGCCCGGTCATGACCAGCTCGACGCCCGGATGGGCGGCCCGCACCGCGCGGGTGAGCAGGGGCAGCGTCTCGTGGCTGGAGGCGCCCGCGAAGCCGATGCGCACCCGTCCGTACGCGCCCCGGCCGGCCGCCCGGGCGGCCCGTACCGCCGTGTCCAGGTCCTCCAGCACGGTCCGCACCGGCTGGAGGAAGGACTCCCCCGCGCTGGTGAGCCGCACCGAGCGGGTGTTGCGTTCGAAGAGCTGGACGCCGAGTTCCTTCTCCAGGCGGCGGATGCGCTGGCTGAGCGGCGGCTGCGCCATCTGGAGCCGCCGGGCGGCCCGTCCGAAGTGCAGTTCCTCCGCCACCGCGAGGAACGCGGCGAGATGCCGCAGCTCCATGCCGCCCCTCCCCCGGTCGTGCCGCCATGATTGATTCTTGCGGCGTCCGGGTCTGAGCCTAATTCGGTATTGGACGGGATCAAAGGCCGCTGACAGCGTCGGCAGCGCGGGCACCCGGCCCGCCCCGTCGAGAGGACAGGACCCGAATGCGTATCAGGATCGTCGGCGCCGGAGCCATGGGCCGCGGCATCGCCCAGTGGGCGGCCGTCGCCGGACACACCGTCGAACTGGGCGACGTGCGGTCCGAGGCGGTGACGGACGCGGTGGCCTTCGTGGGTTCCATGCTGGAGCGGGCCGTGGCCAAGGGCAGGCTGGCGGCGGCGGACGCGGAGGCGGCCGCGGGGCGGCTGGTCCCGCTGGACGACCCGTGGGCGGCGGGCCCCGAGGTGTCCCTGGTGATCGAGGCGGTGCGCGAGGACCTGGCGACCAAGACCGAGGTGTTCGGCCGCCTGGAGCAGGCCCTGCCCGAATCCGCCGTCTTCGCCACCAACACCTCCTCGCTCTCGGTGACCCGGATCGCCGCCGCGCTGAAGGACCCGGGGCGCCTGGCCGGGCTGCACTTCTTCAACCCGGTGCCGCTCATGCGGATCGTGGAGGTGGTGCCCGGCGCCGCCACCCGGCCGGAGATCCCGCCGCTGCTGACCTCGTTCGTGGAGGGCTGCGGCCACCGCGCGGTGACGGTCGCGGACACCCCCGGCTTCCTCGTCAACCACGCCGGGCGCGGGCTGGTGACCGAGGCGCTCGCCCTCCTGGAGGAGAACGTGGGCGAGCCGGCGGACATCGACCGGATCGCGCGCGAGGTGCTGGGGCTGCGGATGGGCCCGTTCGAGCTGATGGACCTCACCGGGCTCGATGTGACCGCCGCCGTCATCGACTCCATCTGGACGGGCTTCCGCCACGAGGACCGGCTGCGCCCCTCGTATCTGACGCCGAACCGGGTGGTGGCCGGGCTGCACGGCCGCAAGACCGGACACGGCTGGTACGGGTACGGCCCCGAGGCCGCCGGGCCCGCGCCGGAGCCGCCGGTCACCGGCGACGCGGACCGCCCGGTGCACGTCGTCGCCCCGGACCCGGCGCGG
>NZ_JAKRGC010000410.1 GCF_022347745.1 Streptomyces sp. OfavH-34-F | reverse complement strand
GGCTGGAGCCCCGCAGGCCCCGCACCGGCCGCGCCTCCGTACCCCGCCCCGCAGCCCCCGGGCTACGGCTACCCGCAGGGCGGCGGCGGTTTCGGCCCGCCCCCGCCGCCCTCCCAGCCGCCGCCCGGCTGGTAGCTCAGAGCCCCAGAGACCGCTTCAGGAAGTCGACCTGGAGCAGCAGCAGGTTCTCGGCCACGTTCTCCTGCGGGGTCATGTGCGTCACCCCGCTCAGCGGCAGCACCTCGTGCGGCCGGCCGGCGGCGAGCAGCGCCGAGGACAGCCGCAGGCTGTGCGCGACGACCACGTTGTCGTCCGCCAGCCCGTGGACGATCATCATCGGGCGCACCTGCTTCTCCGCATACGACAGGCCCTCGTCGGTGACCAGCGAGTTGTACGCGTACAGCGCCGCCTGCTCCTCCGGGTCGCCCAGGTAGCGCTCGGTGTAGTGCGTGTCGTAGAGCCGCTGGTCGGTCACCGGGGCGCCGACGACCGCCGCGTGGAAGACGTCGGGCCGCCGCAGCACCGCCATGCCGGCCAGGAAGCCGCCGAACGACCAGCCCCGGATCGCCACCCGGCCGAGATCCAGCGGGAACCGCTCCGCGACCGCGTGCAGGGCGTCCACCTGGTCCTCCACGGTGAGCGCCAGATCGTGCTTGACCGCCTTCTCCCAGGCCGGGGAACGGCCGGGGGTGCCGCGGCCGTCCGCGACGACCACGGCGAAGCCCCGATCGGCGAACCACTGCGAGGTGAGGTGGGCGTTGTGGGCGGCGACCACCCGTGAGCCGTGCGGTCCGCCGTACGGATCCATCAGCACAGGAAGCGGACCATCGGACTCCGAATAGCCGGTGGGGAGCAGCACGGCGCACGGAATTCGCCGTGCGCCCCCTTCCGTCAGCACCGGCCGCGCGGACAGCACCGGCCGCTCCGCGTGACTCGCGACGACGGCGATCTCCTCGCCGTCGCGCACCACCCTCGCCGTTGCGCCTGCCCGCTCCAGCGCGGTCGAAACCAGCACCGTCACCCGCCCGGAACGGACGGCCGTGTGCACGCCGACGCCCTCCGAGACCCGTTCGACGCCCAGCTCGTTGACCCGGTAGACATGGCTCTCGCCGACCTCCGGATCGTCCGCCTCCGCGCCCGCCGACGCCGACACCAGGACGTCCGACTCCCCGATGTCCAGCACGGACCGGATGTGCAACTGCCCGCCGGTCAGCGTCCGGTCGCCGACCGCGAGGACCCGCGCCCCGCCCTCGTCGGTGATCCGCACCAGCCGCCCGTCCGGCGCCCACGCGGGCACACCGGGGAACAGCTCCAGCCACACCTCGTCCCCGTCCGCGTGCACGGTCCGGGTGGCGCCCGTCTCCGGGTCCACCGCCAGGTACACCTGGCTCTGCTGGTCCCGCGCCTGTACGAGCAGGAGCGGAGCCCCGTACGCCGACCAGTGCACCCGCGCCAGATACGGGAACCGGGCCCGGTCCCAGCTCACCTCGACGCGCTTGCCGTCCAGGCCCACGACCTGGAGCGACACCACGGCGTTGGGGGTGCCGGCCGCCGGGTAGGCCACTTCCGCCGGCCTGCGCTCGGGGTGCGCCGGGTCCGCGATCCACCACCGCTGGACGGGGCTCTCGTCCACGCGCGCCACCAGCAGCCGGTCGGACTCCGGCGACCACCAGAAGCCCCGTGAGCGGCCCATCTCCTCGGCCGCGATGAACTCCGCCAGCCCGTACGTGACCTGGTCGTCCTCCGGCTCGGCCAGCGCCCGGTCCGACTCGCCGTCCGTGCCGACGACCCGCAGCGCACCCTTGGACACATAGGCGACGTGTCGCCCGTCCGGGGAGGGACGCGGATCGATCACCGGGCCGGGCACGGGCAGCGCGCGCGCCGTGCCGCCCAGCAGATCGGCCACGTACACCTTCCCGGACAGCGCGAACGCGGCCAGTTCGGCCGCCGCGTCCACGGCGTAGCCCACGATCCCGGACGAACCCTCGCGGCTGCGCTCCCGGCGGGCGCGCTCCTGCGCCGACAGCCGCTCCCGCGAACCGCCCAGCAGCGCCCGGGGATCGGCCACCAGGCGCTCCCGCGGGGCCCCGTCCCCGGTCAGGTCCAGGACCCAGAGACGGCCCGAGCGGTCCGTGCCGGAACCCGAGCGCAGGTAGACCACGCGTCCACCGTCGGGTGAAACCGTGAACGCGCGAGGTGCCCCGAGAGTGAATCTCATGGTCCGTGCCGACTGGAGCGGAAACGTGATCTCTGGCGAAGTCATGCGCCGAACCTATCGGCCCGCTCCGTCCGTGCGCCCCTCGTGCTGCCGTGCCCCGATCAATGCGGTGCGACGGATAGTTATGATCCGTAGCGCTCGGTGGGTATGAACCTGCTGGCTCCACGCGTGCTGCCCGTGCCCGACCGTACAGATGGAGGTGAACCGCTGTGGCGCTCTCGATTTCGGCGGTGGTGCTGCTGGCGATCATCGTCTTCCTGCTGATCCGGAAGTCCGGACTGAAGGGAGGACATGCGGTCGTCTGCGCGCTGCTCGGCTTCTATCTCGCCGATTCCACCATCGCGCCCACCATCTCCGAGCTGACCACGAACGTGGCCGGCATGATCGGGGGCCTGAAGTTCTGACGCCGGGGACTCGTAGGGTGGTCCCCATGACGGACCTTCCCGCCCGGCGGCTGCTCCTGGTGCACGCACACCCGGACGACGAGTCGATCAACAACGGCGCCACCATGGCCAGGTACGCGGCCGAAGGCGCCCTGGTCACGCTGGTGACCTGCACACTCGGCGAGGAGGGCGAGGTCATCCCGCCCGCGCTCGCCCACCACGCCGCGGACCGGGACGACACCCTCGGCCCGTACCGCCGCGGCGAACTCGCGGCTGCCATGAAGGAGCTGGGCGTCACCGACCACCGCTTCCTCGGCGGCGCCGGCCGCTACCGGGACTCCGGGATGATGGGCGCCGAGCAGAACCGCCGCCCCGGCGCCTTCTGGGCGGCCGACGTGGACGAGGCCGCCGGGCATCTCGTCGACGTCATCCGCGAGGTGCGCCCCCAGGTCCTGGTCACCTACGACCCGGACGGGGGCTACGGGCACCCCGACCACATCCAGACCCACCGGGTCGCCACCCGCGCCGCCGAACTGGCCGCCGACGCCGCCTACCGCCCCGGCGCCGCCGCCCCGCACGCCGTCGCCAAGGTCTACTGGAACCGGGTGCCGCGCTCGGTCGCGGAGGAGCGCTTCGCCGCCCTGCGCGCCGAGGCCGCCGACGCCTTCCCGGGCATCGCCGCGATCGGTGACGTGCCGGGCGTGGTGGACGACGCCCTGGTCACCACCGTGATCGACGGCACGGGATACGAGGGGGCCAAGGCCGCCGCCATGCGGGCGCACGCCACCCAGATCGCCCTCCAGGGGCCCTACTTCGCCCTCTCCAACGACCTCGGGCAGCCCGTGTTCACCACCGAGTACTACGAGTTGGCCGCCGGTGCCCCGGGCGCCCCGGCGGGCTCCCTCGAACAGGATCTGTTCGCGGGCGTGCCGGGAGCCGAGCGGTGAGCGGCAGCAGCAGGGCGCGGGCCGGCGGCGACCGGACCGACGCACAGAAGAAGGACATTCCGGCCACCGGCCTGGCCGCGCCCGTCAACCCCGCCCGGATCGCCGTCCTGTTCGGCCTGGCGGTCGCCGGAGCCGTCGTGGGCATCGCGGGCACCCTCGTCCAGCCCGCCTGGTTCCCCGGCGGACTGCTCCTCGCGCTGGCGGCGGCGGCCGGCCTCTTCCACGGCGGGCGCACGCTGACGGGTACCCAGCCGGGAGCCGTGGCCCCCGCCGCAGGTTGGCTGATTTCCATCGTTGTTCTGCTCAGTGGACGGCCCGAAGGGGACTATGTCTTCGGTGACGCGGTCGGCCTGGGCCTCTTCATGCTGGGCGGAATGGGCGTCGCTGTGATCTGTGCCACCATGCCGCGATCGCCCCGGCAGCGGGCCGACAGCGGCCGACCTGCCAAGTAGTGTGCTCCGTCCGATCCCGTGACGCCCCCTGACCGTCGAGGGGGTGCGCAGTCGTTTCCCCCGGTCGCGGGGTGTGTACCGGCGGCGCCCAGTATGGTGGTTCGCGCGCCCGAGCTGTGGCACGGGGGAAGTACGGGCGGCGGAGCCAATCGGGAGAACCTGCTTTGAGTCGTGAAACTGACAGTTCGTCCTCCGGGCCCCAGGGTCGCGGAGGAGCCGCGTACCCCTCGGGTACGCCGCCGTACGGATCACGCCAGTATCCGTCGACGCACCCGTCGCAGGACGCCCCGGAAGGGGCCCCGGAATCTGCCGGTCCGGACCGCTCCGAAGAGCCGAAGACCGAGACGACCCTGACGACGCGTATCCGGATCAACATCCCGGGGTCGCGGCCCATCCCGCCGGTTGTCATGCGTACGCCCATGGGTGAGACGGAGAACGGTGCCGAGCGCACCGGCTCCACCCCGCGTCCGGGCGCCCCCGCGCAGGACGGCGCCCCGCAGACGTCCCCGGCCCCGGCCGCGGAGTCCGGCGAGGACGCGGCGGACTCCGGCGAGAAGCCGGCCAAGGAGGGCGGCGGCAGCGACTGGTTCGCCCCCCGCAAGCCCCCGGCGGCCGCGAAGCCGCCGACGGACGGCCCGGGCGACACGGACGGCG
>NZ_JAKRGC010000040.1 GCF_022347745.1 Streptomyces sp. OfavH-34-F | reverse complement strand
AGCATGGGTGCAGCCGGTCGTACTGCTGCCCGCCGCGCTTCCGGGTGCCGTGCCCGTGGGCACGTCGTCGCTGCGGATCAGCACGGGCGGCGAAGTCCTGTCGTGGCCGCTCGACTTCGGCTCGCCCTCGCCGCGTTCGGAGACGAAGAGCGACACGTCGTCGACGGGGCCGACGGACAGGACGCGGGACGGGGCGTGGATGCCGGCGAAGTCGCGGTCGTAGTCGTAGCCCATGATGTTGACGACGATGCCGGTGAGGCGGCTCGCGTCGTCGCCGCCCAGTTCGCGGGCGAGTTGTTCGCGGGAGAAGCGGCGGTGGCGCAGGGCGGCGCGCATCTCGTCCGCGACGGTGCGGACGAGGGTGGCGACGGTGGTGTCGGGGGTGGCCGTCAGGCGCAGCGGCAGGATGTTGGAGGTCATGCCGACGACGTGGCGCAGTCCGCCGTGCCGGCCGTTGGAGGCGAGGCCCACGGTGACGTCGGAGTCGCCGGTGGCGCGTGCGGTGTAGGCGGCGACCGCGGCGACCAGGACGGCGCTCCAGGTGGTGCGGTGGGCGGCGGCGAGGGCGCGCAGGTCGTCGAAGACGCCGAGGGGCAGCGATTCGCCGGTGTGCAGCCGGATGCCGGGGGTCTGGCCGGTGTGCGGTGTAGCGGTGTCCGCCGGGGTGCCGGGGGCAGCCGGGGCGGGCAGGTCGGTGCGGCGGCGGATGAGGGAGCGGCCGCTGTGCGCGGTGTCCCCGCCGTCCGGGGCGAGGTCCGTGAACCGGCCGGTCCAGTAGGCGCGGTCGGCCTCGTAGCGGCCGGACGCGCGGTAGGCGGTCTCGTCGGCGACCAGGGTGCGCAGGGGCGCGGCGTCGGCCGGGACGGCTCCGGTGAGGTCCTCGCCCCGGACCGCGCGCGCGTAGAGGTCGGCGACGGTGCGGGTGAAGACGGCGCTGCCGAGGCCGTCGACGGCTATGTGGTGGAAGCGGACGTACCAGTAGTGGAGCCGGCTGTCCGCGCGGAGCAGCGCGAAGTGGTGCCGGGGGCGGTCGAGGGTGTCGGGGGTGGCCATGTCGCGGGCCATGTGGCGTTCGACCTCGGCCTGCGGGTCGGCTGCGCCGGACAGGTCCACGAGGCGCAGGCGGCCGGTGCCGGGGTGGGGGACGACGCGCTGGAGGAGGGTGTCGCCCTGTGTGACGAACTCGAGGTTGAGGCTGTCGTACAGCTCGCAGGCCCGGTCGACCGCGGCGGCGAACAGCTCCGGGTCGAGGTCGCCCCGGATCTCGAAGCATTCACCGATGTTGTATTTCGGGCTGTCGGGGTCGAGGAGTTGCCCGTACCACACGCCCTGCTGGGCGGCGGTCGTGCCGAAGAACTCTTCGGGAACGGATTCCTGGGGGAGAGAGCCGTTTTCGCGCATGCCGGGACACACCTTCGGGGAGGGCTTTCGGGGGGACGAAGAGGGCAGGACGAAGCCGGCCGTGCCGGTGCGGCGTCCATGGCCGACCACGGGCGGGTAAAAGCGAAGCGGGAGCGGACTCCGCCGTTCTTCGCGTGGTTCGGACGCACTCCTGTGCAGTCCATCAATGAGCTGAGAAAGCCGCGTGAAAGCGGCGTGAACACTTTCGGCCGGGGCCCGATCGGTCACCATCACGGGCCGGCAGCTTTTGTTCAAAAGAGAACATTGCCGGTCGGTCCGGTGGGGAGTGGTGGGCCGCCCCGGCCCGGGCGGCCCGCGTGCGGTCCGACCGGCCGGGGTGCGCCCCTACCCGGCGTCGGCCTCCATCGCCCGGACCAGGCCGGCGGGCCGCATGTCCGTCCACGCGGCCTCGATGGCGTCGAGACACTCCTGACGCGAGCCCTCCGGGCCGCGGACGCTCCAGCCGCCCGGCACCTCGAGGTGCGCGGGCCACAGCGAGTACTGCCCCTCGTCGTTGACCAGCGTCACGAACCGACCCGACTCGTCATCGAAAGGATTGGTCACGACCGTCCCCCCACTTGTTTTTCCCACACGTCACCACGTGTTCCACAGATATATGCAGGCTTACCGCGCGGTATTCACCGCACCCCGCCACCGCCCCCGTCCCTGCCGCACGGCTCGGCCGCACGGGACGGAGATACGTTACGCCTCGGTATACCGAAGCGACGCCGATGGCCGGCCGGTCTTCCGGCTTCGCCCGTTCACGACAATCACCATAGATGACCGCCGACAGCGGAAGAGACGAATTCAGCCCAATACTTATGGCGGCACCCAACCACGACGTGCACGGAGAACGGCCCCGGACATATGCCAACCCCCTCTCTGCGGAAATATCCAGCCATTCCATGTCCCGATTGCGCACGTTTCGCGCATTACGACCCGCGCACATTCGGATATCCGCCGGCGTACGCCCTCCTACCCTCGGTTTCGCGCCGATCACGCCGCGCTCCCGTGCGCCGGGTACGCGCCCCATACCCAAGCAATGGCCTTTACTGTTACGCAGCGTCAGATCGCCTTCCGGTGCGGGACCTCCACCCGGCGGCGGCACTCCCCCGCCCGTGCGGTACCAATGCGGTGTGACCGACGAGATGCCGCCCACCACCGTTCGCGTGTTCATCGCCCTCGCCCCGCCCGATCCGGCGAAGGACGAACTCGCCCGCGAGCTGCGCCCCGTCTACGCCACGCACCCGCAGGTGCGGTGGAACCGCATCGAGGACTGGCACATCACGCTGGCGTTCCTCGGCGCGCTCCCGGTGGCCACCGTTCCGCTGCTGCGCCCGCCCCTCGCGGAGCTGGCCGCGACCCACCCGGCCCCCCGGCTGGCGCTGCACGGCGGCGGCACCTTCGACGCCCGCGTCGCCTGGAGCGGGATCGACGGGGACCTCGACGGGCTGCACCGGCTCGCCGCGGGCGTCCGGAGCGTCGTGGAACGCTGCGGCGTCGTCCTGGAGAGCCGGCCGCTGCGCCCGCATCTGACCCTGGCCCGCGTCCGCCGGGGCGACGACACGTCCGCCGGGGAGATCGCCGCGCGGCTCACGGAGTTCCGCGGCCGGCCCTGGCCCGCCGAGCGCCTGCACCTGGTGGGCAGCTACGCGGCGCGCGGCACGGGGCAGATCCGCTACCGCGACATCGAGGCGTGGCCGCTCGGCACGGCGGCCGGCACGGGCGGCGACACTCCCCCGGCGGGGCCGGGAACCACCGTTCCGGAGGACGGCGTTACGCCAGCCTGACCGGAGTGGGGCGTGGCTCCGTGTGTTGGTGGGGTTCGGGGGTACCCCTGTGGAACGGTGAGCTGACTTCGGCTCGCAGCACACAGGCGTACACCGCACCAGCGGAGAGGGTTTCACTGATGGGACACGGCGGAAACGTGATCGCGGAACTCACCACCGACCACCGCGAGGTCGACGAACTGTTCGCGCGGATCGAGGCGCAGCCGGTCGGCGACGAGCAGCGCAGGAAGCTCGCCGACGAGCTGACGATCGAGCTGGTCCGCCACTCGGTGGCGGAGGAGATGCACCTCTACCCGGCGGTCCGCCGGTTCGTCGACGACGGCGACGACATGGCCGACAAGGAGCTGGAGGACCACGCCAAGGTGGAGCGGCACCTCAAGGATCTGGAGGGGCTGTCCGCGGACGACCCGCAGTTCGACCACCTGGTGGCGACGCTCAAACTGGAGGTGAGCGAGCACGTCCGGGACGAGGAGAACCGGCTGTTCCCGCTGCTCGCGGCGGCCTGCTCCCCCGAGACGCTGGAGGAGCTGGGCGAGAAGGTCCGCACGGCGAAGAAGACCGCGCCGACCCGTCCGCACCCCTCCGCGCCCGACAGCCCCACGGGTCTGAAGATCCTCGGCCCCGGCGCCGGTCTCGTCGACCGGGCCCGCGACCTGCTGAGCGGCCGCGGCAAGGGCTGACGGTCCGGCGCGCTCAGTGGGCGCGGGCCGGGCCCAGGCGCAGGCGGTCGAGCAGGTCCGCCTGGTGCAGGCGGGCTATCGGCTCCAGCAGGTCCGGGTGGCGCAGCAGCGCGGTGGCCGCGAGGTCGTGGGCGCTCGGGTCGGTCAGCCGGCGGAACTCCGCGGGACCGGCGGTCGTGTGCGCGCACGCGTCGAGGGCGTTCACCGCGTCCCGCGCCGCGTCGGGCGCGGTGAGCAGATGGGCGGCCCAGCTGGCCACGACCTCGTCCACCCAGCTTCGCCAGGCCATGTCCTGCGGCCCGGCCGGCATCCGGCCGGCGCCTCCGGCGACCTCGTCCAGACGGGCCGATCCGCCGGGGCCGGTCAGGGCCACCAGGGCGGCGTCGAGGTCCGTCGGGTAGCGCAGCCAGGTGGCGACGGTGACCGCCTGGCGGGCCTGCGCCTCGGCCAGGGCCGCGGTGAGCGGGCCGCCGCCGGCGGGGAACGCGCGCGTCAGCCACTGGGTGGTGGCGGCGATGAGCGGGGCGAGGTCTGCGGGCATCGGGGCGTCCCCTCGGGTGCTGGGAGGCGTGCAGCGTACTGCGCCGCCCGGCCCGCCCCGTATGACGCAGGGCACGATGCGGCAGTGGTGTGCGTCATGGCGTCCGCCGGGCCGCTCCCGGGCCGGACACCGGCCCGGCGATCCGAGCGAAGGATGGAGTGAGCAACCATGAGTGACCCCCGCCCGCTTCCGGGGCTGGACGAGTCCTTCTGGATGGACAGCACCGAGACACCGGACCACGCGTACCTGGCCTCGGACACCGACGCGGACACGGTGGTGATCGGGGCCGGCATCGCCGGGCTGAGCACGGCCTGGGAGCTGGCGCGGGCCGGACGGGACGTGGTGGTGCTGGAGGCGGACCGCATCGCCGCCGGGGTCACCGGCTACACCACGGCGAAGGTGTCCGCCCTCCACTCCCTGGTGTACGACCGGCTGCGGCGGACCAGGGGCGCGGAGGCGACCCGGCTGTTCGCGGCGTCCCAGCAGGACGCGGTGGAGCGGGTGGCCGCGATCGTCGGCGAGCTGGGGATCGCGTGCGACCTGGAACGGGTGAGCGCGTACAGCTACGCGGCCGGGCCGCAGTCGCTCCCGCAGATCGAGGCAGAGGCGCGCGCCGCCGCCGAGGCCGGGCTCGACGCCTCGTACGTGCCCGGGACGGAGCTGCCGTTCCCGGCCGCCGGGGCGGTCCGGGCCGGCGGGCAGGCGCAGTTCCACCCGCGCAAGTACCTGCTGGCGCTGGCCGCCGACCTGATCGCGCGGGGCGGCCGGATCTTCGAGCGCAGCCGGGTCACCGGGCTGACCGAGGGCACGCCCTGCCGGGTGACCGTCGAGTCCGGCCGGACGGTGACGGCCCGGAACGTGGTCGTGGCCACGCACTATCCGGTCTTCGACCGCGCGATGCTGTTCGCCCGGCTGTCGCCCCGCCGGGAGCTGGTCGTGGCGGCGCCCGTCGCGGCCGGCGAGGCCCCGAAGGACATGTACATCACCGAGGACGAGGGGAAGCGGTCGGTGCGCTCGACCCCTCTGGACGAGGGCCGCCGACTGCTGATCGTCACCGGCGAGAGTTTCACCCCGGGCACCGGGAACCCCGCGGAGGGGTTCCGGCGGCTCGACGACTGGATGCGCGAGCGGTTCCCGGTGGGGCCGACCGCGTACCGGTGGGCGGCGCAGGACAACGATCCCAGCGACACGGTGCCGCTGATCGGGCCGTTCCACATCGGGGCCCGGCACACCTTCGTGGCGACCGGCTTCGGCGGCTGGGGCATGACCGGCGGGGTGGTCGCGGGGCGGCTGCTGTCCGCGCTCGTCACGGAGGCGCCCGCCCCGCCGTGGGCGGAGCTGTACGACCCCCGGCGGCTGGGCAGCGCGGTGCGCGAGGCGCCGTCGCTGCTCGGTGCGCAGGCGGAGGTGGCGCGGCACTTCGTCGGTGACCGGCTGCGCGTCGGCCATGTGGACTCGGTGGCCGAGATCCCGCCCGGCACGGGGGCCGTGGTGCGGGTCAAGGGCCGCCGCCGCGCCGTGTACCGGGAGCCGGACGGCACGGTGCGCGCGGTGTCGGCGCGGTGCACGCACCTGGGGTGCCTGGTGGCGTTCAACGAGGCGGAGACGGCGTGGGAGTGCCCCTGCCACGGGTCCAGGTTCGCGGTGGACGGCACGGTCCTCCAGGGCCCGGCGCTCCGACCGCTGGAGGCGATGGAGACCGAAGGCGACGATTGACGGCGAGCCCTAACGCCGGGCCAGGTAGAGGGTGAACGCCTTGTGCAGGACCTTGTTGAGGGGGTGGTCCCACTCGCCGACGTACTCGGCCGCCTGCCCGCCGGTGCCGACCTTGAAGCGGAGCAGGCCGAGCAGGTGGTTGCTCTCGTCGAGGGTGTCGGTGGTGCCCCGGAAGTCGTAGACGTGGGCGCCCATGGCGTGGGCGTCGCGGATCATCTGCCACTGGATGGCGTTGTTCGGCTGGACCTCGCGCCTGCGGCCGGTCGAGGCGCCGTACGAGTACCAGACGTGTCCGCCGACGGTCAGCATGGTGGCAGCGGCCAGCACGTCGCCGTCGTGGGCCGCGAGGTAGAGCCGCATCCGGTCGGGGTGTTCGGCGGTGAGCGCCTTCCACATGCGCTGGAAGTACGGCAGGGGGCGGGGGACGAACCGGTCGCGTGCGGCGGTCTCGGTGTAGAGGGAGTAGAAGGTGTCCAGGTCGGCGTAGTCGCCCCGGACGACCTTGACTCCGGCCTTCTCCGCCTTCTTGATGTTGCGGCGCCACAGCTGGTTGAAGTCGTCCCGGATCTCGTCGAGCGAGCGGCCGGCGAGGGGGAGCTGGAAGACGTGGCGCGGCTGTCCCGCCGCGAAGCCGTCCTCGCGGTCGCCGCCGGACCGCTGCCAGCCCATGGCGCGCAGCCGGTCCGTCAGTGCGGTGGCGCGCGGGTCCTGTTCGGTGGGCGGCACCTCGCCGAGGCGGTGGGTGCCGGGGTCGGCGATGGCGTCCTTCACTGTGGCCGCGTCCCAGCGGCGGGCGATGACGGGCGGGCCCATCTTCACGGTGAAGGCGCCCCGCTGCCGCAGGTGCCCGATGAGCGGGGTCAGCCACCGGCCGAGGTCCTCGTCGTACCAGTCGATGACCGGGCCCTCGGGGAGGTAGGCGAGGGAGCGCCTGATCCCGGGGAGCGGCCGGTACAGGACGAGGGCCGTACCGACGAGGCGGCCGCCGGCGTCGGACCAGCCGAGGCTCTCCGCCCGCCAGTCGGGTTTCACCTCGCCCCAGGACGGGACCTGGGTGTGGCTCGCCGAGGGCAGGCTCTCGACGAACGCCAGGTGCTGTTCCCGGCCGATCGGGCTCAGGCGGAGGTCCATCGCTGCTCCTCGTCCACGGGTCGTGATCCTCTGGCAGCGTAAGGGCGCTCCCGGCCGCCCACGAGGCGAACGGAGGGCCGCCGGGGCCGGGACGCCCGCGGGCTCACCGGGGCAGCAGCCGGGCCGGGATCAGTCCGAGCGCGGCGAGCGCCGCCACCGCGGGCAGGGCCGGGGTCAGGGTGAGGTCCGGTACGGCGAGGGCCGGGTGCGCCGGGGAGCCCTCGGCCGTCGGGGTGAGCGGCATCAGTGCGGCGGCGACCGCGATGCCGAGGGTCGGGCCGACGTTCATGGCGGTCTGTTTGAGGCCCCCAACCACTCCCGCGTAGCCGGGCGGCGCGTCCCCGACGACGGTCCCGGTGGCGGTGACCATCACGGCGGTGAATCCTGCGCCGAGGACCGCGAGGACGAGGCCCGTCTCCTGCCAGGAGGTCGCCGGGGTGAGCCGGGAGAGGGCGAGGACGACGGACAACTGGCCGATGAGCGCGGTGCGGCAAGGTCGTGGCGGAACATCAGCTCGAACATGCCGCGGTCGTCCCGCGCATACTCCGGATACGTCCCGGCGAGGGCCCCCAGCCGGCCGCGCGGGGTGCTCGGGCCGTTCGCCGCCCTCGGGCCGTGACGAGGGCGAGGCCCGCGTCGATCAGACGCTCGCGAAGGGAAGACGAGTGGTTCCTGGTCACTGTCCACCAGAGAAGTATGGACAGTGTCCATCAACGGATCGGGGTCGCCACCGCGCACCTTGCGCTCCATTGCCCGCGCCCAAGATGCGCGGGCGCCGTGAGTGAGCAGACTGGGTTGCATGGCAGATCAGCGGCGTTCCCATGCCGGAATCACGAAAACGGCGACGACTCGTCGTGCCCCGTCCGCACGGGGCCCCGAGCACGCGGCACGCGCTGCCTGCCAGAGCCTGGAGGGTCTCATCGACCACCACGCGGAGGGCGTGTCCGCCGTCCGGCGCACCGACGACGGCTGGTGCGTTGTCGTGGACGTTCTCGAAGTGCCCCGGATTCCGGACACCACGAGCCTCCTCGCCTCCTACGAGGTGCAGCTGGACCGGGCCGGTGAACTCCTCGAGTACCGCAGGGTCCGCCGGTACCGCCGGGGCGCCGCCGACGAGTGAGCGGCGTCCACTCCCCCGCCGGAAGGACATTCCATGACCGCGACCACCTACTCCGACGAAGTCGTCGCCTGCCCGCCGCGCGCCGGCACCCTGTACGACGTCCTGGAGCTGATCCTCGACCGGGGCATGGTGATCGACGTGTTCGTCAGGGTCTCCCTGGTCGGCATCGAGATCCTCAAGATAGACGCGCGCATCGTCGTCGCGAGCGTGGACACGTATCTGCGGTTCGCCGAGGCGTGCAACCGGCTCGACCTGGAACGGGACTCCGGCAGCACCACGGTTCCGGAGCTGATCGGCGGCGGCGCCGTCAAGTCCATCGGCAAGCGGAAGGTGCGCCGGGCCGCCGAATCGGTGGGCGACACCGTCCGCAAGGCGGTCGGCGCCGACGACGAACCGGAGGAGCGGCCGAAGAAGCGGCGCGCCCCGGCGCGCGACGGCGAGAGCCGTCGCCGCCGCGCGGAGGCGTGACCCGTGCCGGCCGAGGACGTGTACGTCTACGCGATCACCCGGGCGGGCGTCACCCTCCCGGCGGACCGGGGCGGTGTGGGCCGTCCGCCCGCCCGGCTGCGGACCCTTGCGCGGGGCCGCGTCGCCGCCGTCGTCAGCGATGCCCCGCCCGACCTCCGGGCCCGCCGCCGCGACCTGCTGGCCCATCAGGACCTGCTGATGCGTCTGATGGACGACGGGCCGGTGCTGCCCATGCGGTTCGGCACGGTCGCCCCCGGCCCGGACGCCGTGCTCCGGCAGCTGGTCACCGGTGAGGCCGCGCACCTGTCGGCCCTCGAACGGCTCGACGGCTGCCACGAGATCAACGTCAAGGCGCTGGCGGCCGAGGACCGGCTCGCGGACGTGGTCGCCGAGGACGGTACAGTCCGCCGGCTCAGGGAGGCCGCGCGCCGCCGTCCGGACTACGAGACCAGTCTGCGCCTCGGCGAGGCGGTGGCCGCCGCCCTCGCTCGCCGGGCCGCCGAGGCGGGCCGGCGGGTGCTGCGCGAGCTGACGCCCCGGGCCCGCGAGGTGGCGGCGGGACCGGAGGTCCAGGGATGCGCACTGAACGTGTCGTTCCTGGTGGAGCGGGGTGACAGTGCCGCGTTCCTGGCCGAGGCGCACCGGTTCGCGAGCGATCTGCGCGGGCGTGCGAACCTCCGGCTCGCCGGGCCACTGCCCTGCTACAGCTTCGTCGGCCCCGAGGACCGCGCGGCACCCGTGGGCGGTGGCTGACGTGGGGCTGATCACGGGGCTGCTCACCCTGCCCGTCGCTCCCGTGCGCGGAGTGGTGTGGGTGGCGGAGAAGCTCAACGAGGCCGCCGAGCGGGAGCTGTCCGACCCACGCGTACTGCGCGCACAACTTGCCGTACTCAACCAGGAGTTGGAGGCCGGAGACATCACGCTCGAGGAATTCGAACGGGAAGAGGACCGGCTGCTCGACCGGCTGCACGCCGCTCGGGCGGCCCGAGTGCCGGACGATCGAAGGTGACGTGCTCATGGATGACCAGGCCAAGGTGACACTCGCGGCCGCCGTGGTGGGTGGCTATGTGCTGGGCCGGACCAGGAAGGGCCGGATGGCGCTGACCGTCGCGACGTATCTGGCGGGCAGGCGGTTCGGGCTCCAGCCCCGCCAGCTCGCCGCCGAAGGCATGCGACGGCTCGGGGAAGTTCCCCAGTTCGCCGATCTCCAGGATCAGTTGAGGGGCGAGGTCATGGTGGCCGGCCGCAAGGCCATCACGGCCGCCGCCGACCGCAGCATGTCCTCGCTGGCCGAGGCGATCAGCGACCGTACCAGCCGTCTCCTCGAAGGACCGCGCGACGACGATGCCCATGAGGACGAGGGCGACGCGGACTACGAGGAAGAGGACGAGGGCGACGAGGAGGACGAGGCCGAGGACCGGGAGGAGGAGCCCTGGGACGAGGACGAGGACGAGGACGAGGATTTCGAGGACGAGGACGAACCGGAACCCGAGCCCGAGCCCGAGCCGGAGCCCGAACCCACGCCCCCGCCTCGCCGCAAGGCGTCCGGGCGGACCGGTGGAACCGGCAAGGCGCCCGAGAAGAAGGCCGCCAAGAAGCCGGCGAAGAAGGCCGCGAAGAAGGCCGCACCTGCCGGGAAGAGCACACCCGCCGCGAAGAAGACGGCCAAGAAGACGGCCAAGAAGAGCGCACCCGCGAACAAGAAGGCGGCGGGCGCCAGGAAGACGGCGGCCAAGAAGACGGCCCCGGCGAAGAAGACCGCGGCCAGGAAGACCGCTCCCGCGAAGAAGACCGCCGCGAGGAAGACCTCCTCGTCCTCGAAGCGCACCGCTTCCAAGCGCACCGATCGGCGGAGGTAGCCAGTCATGGCCAGGACAGAAGAAGACGACCGCTCCGAAGCGCCGGCATCGGGCTTCGACCGGCTCAAGGAGGAGCTTTCGGGCTTCCTCGGAGCCAAGGTGGACGACCTCGCGGGCAAGGCGAGCGGCAAACTCACGGATGTCGCGCAGCAGCTCACCGACTCGGCGGAGAACGGCGGTTCGCTCCCCGCCATCGCCTCCCGGGTCCTCCAGGGCGAGTCCCCGCTGAAGTCGTTCGTCTCCGAGAAGGCCAAGGGCGTGAAGGACAACGTCAAGGAGAAGGCCAAGGAGACGTTCGGCGGCGGCAAGGGGAAGAGCAAGTCGGGCGGCGGCAAGTCGATGAACATCGTCGAGGTGCTCGACGTCGGCGTACCACTGCGCACCGCCTACGACTACTGGACCCAGTACGACCGCTTCAGCAGCTTCGCGAAGGGCGTCCAGGACGTATCGACGAGCGACGAGACCACGAGCGACTGGAAGGTCAAGATCGGCCCGTCCTCGCGCAGCTTCAAGGCGACCGTGCAGGAGCAGGTCCCCGACGAGCGCATCGTCTGGACGTCCGAGGGTTCCAAGGGCACCACGCGCGGTGCGGTCAGCTTCCACGAGCTGACGCCGACCCTCACCCGCATCGTGCTGGTCGTCGAGTACTACCCGTCCGGCTTCTTCGAGAAGACCGGCAACCTCTGGCGGGCCCAGGGACGCCGCATCCGGCTGGACTTCAAGCACTTCCAGCGGTACGTGACGCTCACCGACGAGGAACCCGACGGCTGGCGGGGCGAGATCCGCGACGGAGAGGTCGTCGTCTCGCACGAGGACGCCATGGCGGAGGAGGAGTCCCAGGACGAGGACGACAACGGGGAGGGTGACGAGGACGAGGAGGAGAACGGGGATTACGAGGACGGTTACGGGGACGAGGACGAGGAGGAAGACGAGGGCGAGGAGGAGGACTACGACGAGGACGGGGACGAGGAGGACTGGGAGGACGAGGAGCCCGAAGAGGAACCGGAGGACGACGAGGACGGAGAGGAAGAGGAAGAGGACGAGGACGAGGAGCCCGCCCCCGGCAGGCGGCGTTCGCGGAGGTCCCGCCGTGACTGACCTCGACTTCCGGCAGGACGCCTACGCGCCGTCCGGTCCGCAGAACACCAATCTCGCCGACATCCTCGAACGCGTCCTGGACAAGGGCATCGTGATCGCCGGCGACATCAAGATCGATCTGCTGGACATCGAGTTGCTCACCATCCGGCTGCGCCTCTTCGTCGCGTCCGTGGACACGGCGAAAAAGGCGGGGATCGACTGGTGGGAGACCGACCCCGCGCTCAGCTCGCACGCGGCGCGCAACGCGTTGCAGGACGAGAACCGGGAGCTGCGCGCCCGCGTCGACGCCCTGGAGTCCCAGACGGCCGGGGCGGACGGGGGGCAGCAGGCCCCCTCACCGAAGTCGTCGTCCCGGAGCTGAGCCGAGGAGAACCGCGTACATGATCCAGGACACCCCCTCCCCCGCCGTTGCCGACCCTTGCGATTCTCCGGCGGACGCCCATGCCGTCTACGTCTACGCCGTGTGCCGTCCGGAAGGCCCGCCCGACCTGTCCGGCCCCTCGGGCGTGACCCCGGAGAGCCCGGTGGGCGCGCTGGCGGTGGGCCCGGAGCTCGTGGCGGTGGTGCAGACCGTGCGGGCGGCGGACTTCACCGATGAGGCGTGGCTGGCCCGTGCGGCCGACGGACCGGAACTCGAACGGTACGCCCGGGCCCATCACGACGTGGTGTGCACGGTCGCGGCCCGGTACCCCACGGTGCCCCTGCCGCTGGCGACGCTGTACCTCGACGAACAGCGGGCGCGGGACGCGCTGACCCGGGAGTCGGGACGCTTCCACGCCGCGCTGGAACGTACGGCCGGCCACGCCGAGTGGGGCGTGAAGGTGTACGTGGCCGACGCGCCCGCCCGGCCCGACGACGGGCCCGCACCCCGGCGTGCGGCACCAGGAGCCGGCCGGGCCTACCTCGACCGGAAGCGGAGCCAGCGCGACCGGCGCGAACGGCACCGGGCGGACGGGTTGCGGATCGCCGCCCTCGTGGACGCGGACGTCGGCGGACTGGCCACCGCGTCGCGCAGGCTGCCGCCGCACGCCGCCCACGCATCGGACGAGCGCCGCACCCAGGTACTCAACGCCACGTACCTGGTGGCCCGGGACCGTGCGGCGGAGCTGGCGCGGCTGGCGCGCGGCCTCGCGGAACGCACCGGCGCCCGGGTCGAGCTGTCGGGGCCATGGGTGCCGTACTCCTTCGTCGGCGAGGTGTAGGGGTGGAGCGCGCCGTCGTTCCGTGGGACGAACCGGAACCGTTGAGCGGGCCGATCGGGGTGCCGCTGGTCGATCTGCTGGACCGGGTGCTGGCCACCGGGGTGGTCATCAGCGGAGACCTGGTCATCGCCATCGCCGATGTGCCGCTCGTCCGTCTCTCCCTGCACGCCCTGCTCTCCTCGGTCAGCGAGCGGGTGCCTGCGCCGTGGGCGGACGGGGGGCCGCTGTGACCGACGCGCGGCTGGACCTGGACGCGGGACGGGTGGGGCAGGACCTGGTGACGCTGGTGCTCACTGTGGTCGAACTGCTGCGCCAGCTGATGGAACGCCAGGCGATCCGCCGGATCGACGAGGGCGACCTCAGCGACGAACAGACGGAGGAGATCGGGACGACGCTGATGCTGCTGGAACAGCGCATGGCGGAGCTGTGCGCGCAGCACGGTGTGCGGCCCGAGGACCTGAATCTGGACCTCGGGCCGCTCGGCACCCTGCTGCCGCGCGACTGATCGCCGGCGGTGTCCTCGCCGGCCGCGGCCACCCGAATGGCGGGGGCGCGGATGCCGGAGGAGAGTGGAAGTGGGCGCGGATCGCGGCGGAAGCGGATTCCGCCCGGCGCCCCCAGTCCCCCCGACCGACGAGCTTCCGTGTGAGGAACCATGGCGACCAACGACAGCGGCACCCGGCTGGAAGGCGGCGCGGCGGGCGGCACGCGAGGAACGACGACCATCGCGGACAGCGTGGTGTCGACCATCGCGGGCATCGCCGTACGGGAGACCGACGGGGTGTACTCCGTCGGCAAGGGCCCCACGCGTGCGCTGGGAGCCGTCAAGGACAAGGTGTCCCGCTCCAGCGACCCCGGCCGGGGCGTCAAGGTGGAGGTCGGCGAGAAGCAGACCGCCGTCGACGTGGACATCGTCGTCGAGTACGGCGCCCCCATCGTGGAGACCGCGCGCCGTATCCGTACGCAGGTCACGGACGCGGTCGAGACGATGACCGGACTCGAGGTCGTCGAGATCAACATCAATGTCGCGGACGTCCATGTGCCCGGCTCGGACGACGACGAGGACGAGGACGAGTCGTCCTCCCGCGTCCGGTAGAACTGCGGGGCGGGTCAGTCCTCGGCGAGGATGCCCTCCCGGAGTTTGCCGAGTATGCGGGCGATCAGCCGCGACACGTGCATCTGGGACAGACCGAGTTGCTCCCCTATCTGGGACTGCGTCATCTCCTGGCCGAAGCGCATTCGGACGATGGCGCGTTCCCGTTCGTCCAGCGTCTCCAGCAGGGGCGCCAGGGCGTGCAGGTTCTCGACCAGTTCGATGCCGGGATCGCATTCGCCGGTGATGTCGGCATGGGTGCGGGTGACGCCGCCGGCGCCGTCGGCCTCGCCCCCGTCGAGGGGCACGTCCAGCGAGTGCGCGGTGTAGCCGTTGGAGGCGACCAGGCCCTCGATGACGTCCTCCTCGCTGATACCGAGGCGTTCGGCGAGTTCGGCGACCGTGGCCTCGCGGCCGAGCGTGGTGGCCAGATCCTCCTTGGCCTTGGCCAGGGTGACCCGCAGTTCCTGGAGTCGCCGGGGCACGTGTACGGACCAGGTGGTGTCCCGGAAGAACCGCTTGATCTCCCCGACGATGTACGGAATGGCGAAGGAGGTGAATTCCACCTCCCGGCTGAGTTCGAAGCGGTCGATGGCCTTGATCAGCCCGATGGTGCCGACCTGGATGATGTCTTCCATCTGGCCGTTGCCCCGGTTGCGGTACCGGGCGGCCGCGAAGTGCACCAGGGTCAGATTCATCTCGATGAGGGTGTTGCGGGCGTACTGGTATTCCGCCGTGCCTTCTTCGAGGGTCTGCAACCGGTCGAAGAACAGTTTGCTGAGCGCGCGGGCGTCCTTGGGCGCCACCTTCGAGGGGTCGGCGATCTCCGGGAGTGTCGCCGGTGCGACTCGCACGGACTCGGTTATCGGCATCGCGATCCTGCCCTTTCTGTCCGACAGCTGCTGCATACGCATGCGCGAAGCTGCGACTACCCGGAGCCACGCGTTCCACACACCCCCTCGTCAGGTCAGCGCGGCGGATAAGGGGCGTCGGCCAGAACGCGGGCGAGGTGGGCGGCGTTGAGGGCCATGGAACGCGTGGTGGAGCGGACGGCTTCGGGCGTCTGCTCCAGGTCCCGGTAGTCGGTGCCGTGCTGGGCCTCGCCCACCCAGTAGCTCACCGCCCCGGGGGCCAGGGTGAAACCCAGGTCGTTGAGGCCCTGGAAGACATCGGCGCTGACCTTGTGGGCGCCGTCCTCGTTGCCGACCACGGCCACCATGCCCACCTTGCCGTACGGCAGCTGCCTGCCCCCGTCGTCGGTCTCGGAGATGTCGGCGTTGAGCCGTTCCAGCACCCGCTGGCAGAGGCTGGAGGGGTGGCCGAGCCAGATCGGGGTGGCCAGCAGCAGGATGTCGGCCGCCAGCACCTTCTTGCGGATGCCGGGCCAGGCGTCCCCGTCCCCCATGTCCGGTGCGACACCCGGCCGTACGTCGTGGTCGGCGATCCGCAGCGTCTCCCCCCGCACGTCCAGACCGGCGAGTTCGGCCATGATCTGGTCGGCCAGGAGTTCACTGCTCGACGGCTTCGGGGACGGGGAGAGCGTGCAGACGAGCGCGAGTGCTCGGGTCATGGTGGGGGCTCCTCGGTAGGGGGTGCGCGGTGGGCCGTGCCCGGGTGCGGCGGCCCGTTCCCGCTACGGCCACTATGGGCGCGGCGCGGGGAGAGCGCCGCCCGGTGCGGCCCGTCCCGGCACCGCCTTCCCGCCCCGCCGAGGGAAAGTCGTGGAGTATTTTTGAAAGAGCAGGAATACCGGCGAGGGGCCGGGGCATCCGAGGTTTCGGAGGTTGATACTCATGGTTCCGGTCATTCTGGTTCTTCTGCTCGCACTCATTCTCTTCGGGGCGGGTTTCGCCCTGAAGGCTCTGTGGTGGATAGCCGTCGCCGTACTGGTGGTGTGGCTGCTCGGCTTCGTCGTCCGACCGGTCGGCGGGGGCGGAAAGCGTGGCCGCTGGTATCGCTGGTAGTGCGCTCGTTTCCTACGGAATGGGGCCGGCCGGGAATTCCCGGCCGGCCCTCCGTCGTGTGTGACCGCGCGGAACTTTCCGCGCGTATGCCTGTCTGCCGCTGGAGTGACTTCCGGGGCCCGGCCGATTCCCGACCCCGACCGCCCCGTCACCCCCGGCCCGTCCGGCGTAGCGCGCGGGTGAACAGCGCGTGGCCCAGCGCCGCGGTGCTCAGGCCGAACATCAGCACCCCCAGCGGGACGTGCCAGGCCGGTTCGTGCGCGATGCCGAGCACCACCTGCGCCGAGGCGAGGAGCAGGAACCCGGTCGCGTACAGGATCGGGCGGGGCGAGCCGCCCCCCGGCCGCCACGCCAGGACCGCGGCGAGTACGTAGAGCATGGAGGCGCCGTACATCACCCGGGCGCCGACGCCGTGCAGCACCTCGCCGTGGGCGGAGGAGAGCAGCAGCCCGGCGGTGACCGCCTGGAAGAGGATGGCGAGGGTCTGCAGCGCGAGGGAGACCTCGACGAACGTGGTGCGGCCGGAAGTCGCCGCCGTTGCGGGGGTGGGCGTGCCCGGTGCCGGAATCGTCGGTGCGGTCATGGCGCGGTCCTCTCTTCTGCCTCGCGGCGGTCGGTCGGTACGGTCTCGACGGTCCGACGACGCGGGCCCCCGGAATGTGAGGCGGAGGCCCGCCTCACATTCCGGGGCGCTGTTCCGTCGGATCACCGGCAGGGCATGCGGACGGGGAGAACCGAGGGCGGTCACGTGATGAGCACACCTTCCGAGCCGGAGCTGAGCGCCGTCATCGGCGAGCGCCGACGGTTGACGAACCTGGCCTACCGGATGCTGGGTTCGGTCGCCGAGGCGGAGGACGCCGTGCAGGAGACGTACGCCCGCTGGTACGCGATGCCTCCGGCGCGGCAGGCGGAGATCGAGTCCCCCGGGGCGTGGCTGACGACGGTGGCGAGCCGGGTCTGCCTCGATGTGCTGGGCTCGGCGCGGGTCCGGCGCGAGCGGTACGTCGGCGAGTGGATTCCGGAGCCGCTGCCGGACCGCTCCGAGTGGGTCGGCGGCCGTGCGGACGGCGGCCGGGACGAACCGGCGGACCCGGCCGACCGGGTGACCCTGGACGAGTCGGTGCACATGGCCTTCCTGGTGGTGCTGGAGTCCATGACCCCGGCGGAGCGGGTGGCGTTCGTCCTGCACGACGTCTTCCGGTACCCGTTCGCGGAGGTGGCCCGGATCGTCGGCCGGAGCGCCCCGGCCTGCCGGCAGCTCGCCGCGTCGGCCCGGCGGCGGCTGCGCGAGGCCCGGGCGGACACCGGTCCGGCGGCCGGGCAGGCGGTGCTGGTGCGGGAGTTCAAGGAGGCGTGGCGGGCCAAGGACATCGCGGCGCTGGTCGGCCTCCTCGACCCGGACGCCACGATGGTCACCGACGGCGGCGGGCTGGCCGGGGCGGCCCTGCGTCCGGTGCGGGGCGGCGAGCGGCTCGCGGAGTACCTGTGCCACTTCGTGGACCGGGTGCCCGCTCTGGTGCTGCTGGAGCGGACGGTCAACGGCCGGCCGGGGCTGGTCGCCCAGCACGCCGGGGTGACGGTCACGGTGGCCGCGTTCGGTCTCGCCGGGGGCCGTGTCCACCGCATCTGGGCGGTGCGCAATCCGGAGAAGCTGCGGCCCTGGACCCGGGACGGCGGGTCCGGTGCGGCCCCTCAGTCGTGGGGCGGGTAGGTCAGCAGACCGTCGTGGACCCGGGCGTCCGCGTTCAGGGCGGCGGGCCGGGTCGAGGTGGCGGAGAGGATGTCCACGACCTCCGCGCCGGCAACGATCAGCGCGTCGGTGATGAGCCGGCGGTGGCAGCGCCACGGCACGGCCTCACTGCACATGATGGCGGGGCGCTCGTCCTCGGCGAGGGCCAGCAGTTCGTCCAGGCCCTCCCGGAACGCGTCGGTCGCCATGTAGTCGGCGTAGTCGCGGAACGCCTTCACCCGCCAGGCCCCGTTGGCTGTCGGCACGCCCTTCGGGGTGTGGCGCCGGCCGCCGAGTTTCCGCAGCCACCGGTATCCGATGTCGGGCGGCAGGGCATCGATGACGGCCTGCTGGTTCCACTGCGGGAGCCGTCTGGAGGACGGGTAGGAACGCACGTCGGCCAGACAGGTGACGTCGTTGCGGCGCAGCATTTCCACGAGTTCCGCGAATTCCCGTGTCGAGTGGCCGATCGTGCAGATCCGGTTCACCGCGCCCCTTTCGGCATGCCGCCCGTCAGGCCTTCTTCAGCGCACTGCCCTTGTGCATGGCGAGGTGGCCGGTCTTGTCGCTCTTGATCTCGTACTGCGGCTCCTCCTTGCTGCAATGCCGGGTGCGCCCCTTGAATTCGACGTCCCGGGTGTGCTTCTCGGTGATGACGCCTTCGACGTGACCTGCTTCGGAGTTCCATCGGACATGGTCCCCCACGGCGAAATCGCTCATGGTCCGGCTTCCCTTCTCTCTCCGTGACAAGCGGGGCCGTTTCCAGGGCCATGGTCCCATCTTCGCCGGGTACGCTCATGTCGGACAGCAGGCCCTCGGGGACACGGGAAGCGGGTTCGGGTTCGTCATGTGCACCGCCGAGGACTACCCCGTACGAGCCGCCGACCGGTCCTCCTCGCTGGCCGCCCTCGACGAGCGTCTGGTGCGCTGCCGCGCCTGCCCCCGCCTGGTGGAGTGGCGGGAGGAGACGGCCCGGGTCAAGCGCCCCGCGTTCCGCGACTGGGAGTACTGGGCCCGTCCCGTCCCCGGCTTCGGCCCCGCCGACGCCTCCCTGGCGATCACGGGCCTGGCGCCCGCCGCGCACGGCGGGAACCGGACGGGCCGGATGTTCACCGGCGACCGGGCGGGCGACCTGCTGTACGCGACGCTGTACGAGCTGGGCCTCGCCTCCCGGTCCACGGTGACGGGCCCGGACGACGGGCTGGAGCTGTACGGGGTGAGGGTGACGTCGCCCGTGCACTGCGCGCCGCCCGCCAACAGCCCGACGCCGGGCGAGCGGGACACCTGCCGGCCCTGGCTGGCTCGCGAGTTCCAGTTGCTGAGGCCCACCGTGCGGGCGGTCGTCGCGCTCGGGGGCTTCGGCTGGCAGGCGACGCTGGCGGCCCTGGAGCGGGCCGGGCTGCGGGTGCCCCGGCCCCGGCCGGTGTTCGGGCACGGCGCGCGGGCGGTGCTGGCCCCGGCGGACGGGGCGGGCGACCCGCTGACGGTGTTCGGCTGCTACCACGTCAGCCAGCGCAACGTCTTCACCGGCCGGCTCACCCCGGCGATGCTCCGCGAGGTGCTGGCCGACGCGGCGGAGACGGCCGGCCTGCCCGCCGTACGCCCCGGCCGGGAGTGAACCGACGCCGGCGCGGACCCGGGCATCGGGGCACCTCCCGCCTCGACGCCAGGGGCACATCGGCTCCGGCCCGCACAAGATCATCAGGTTGAGGGCACCGAAAATCGAGCAGGCGTCCGTCATGGGCTCACTTTCGCGCACCTCCGCCGCCCCCCGACCGTTCGAGCGCGCGCCTCGTCCGCGAGGAAGCGGGGCCGCCGTGAGACGGCGGGCGCGCCGCCTGCTCGTGCCCGTCGCGATGATGTCGCTCGCGCTCGTCGCGGCGGGCTGCGACGACGGTTCCGCGCCGGACGGGCCGGCCGCCGCCTCCCCCGCCACCCGCGCCGGGGACGCCACCCCCTCGCAGGCTCCGTCGCAGCCGTCCGCCCCCGCCTCCTCCCCCGCTGCCGCGACCGCCTCGCCCTCGCGCTCCGCGACCGCCACGCCGACCCCGGACACGGGCGCCGACGCCGCAGGTCCCGGCCGGTGCACGGCGGAGAACCTGGGGATGACCGTGCGGCCGGCCGACGGGGGCGCGGGGCAGGTGTACTACCGGCTGACCTTCGTGAACAAGTCGGCGCGCTCCTGCACCCTCAACGGCTTCCCCGGGGTGTCCCTGATCCAGCGGGACGGCGCCGTCATCGGCGTACCGGCCGGGCGGGACGGTGCCGCGAAGGGGCCGACGGTGCTCGCGCCCGGGAAGACGGCGCACGTCTTCCTGCACACGCTGAACCGGGGCATCGCGGACGGCGGCTGCTGGAAGCGGGCCGACTACCTGCGGGTCTACCCGCCGGGCTCCAAGGAGGCGCTCACGCTGCGCGATCCGCAGGTCCGCATCTGCGGCGACCGCTTCACCACCACGTCCGTCGAGGGCTGACCGGACGCCGGAGACCGGACGCCGCACCAGGGTCGGGTCAGGGGCAGGAGCGGGGCGGGGGCTGGGCGGGGGCGGAAACTCGCATGCCCCTCCCCGGTCCGTTCTGCGATGCTGCCCGGATGTCCCATCCTTTCGACGCCCTGGTCATCCGGCACACCCTCCGACTGCCCGCCCCCACCGGTCCCGCCGGTCAAGGGGAGGCGGCGGCCCGGCAGTTCGACACCGCCCTCATGTCCGTGGGCTTCAAGCTCTCGGGCGGCGCGCTGGACCATCTGTCCGCGCTCTGCGCGAAGACGGTGACCGAGACCGCCCGGCACACGCTGGACATCGTGCGCGAGATGGTGGGCGACCATGTCCGGCACAACTCCTACTTCATCGACTTCCCCGCGCACGTCCCGGACACCTTCGACTTCTGGTGGCGGTGCGTCGCCGACGCGCTGCTCGACGAGACCGCCCGGCCGGGCACGCTGAAACAGCTGAGCGAGGGCGCCGTCGACCTGCTGACGCTGCCGGCGTACGGCCGTTACCAGCACACGTACGCCGAACTGCTCGCCGTCCACGACGAGCTGACCGAGGCCGCGGGTGACCGCCTGACGGTGCTGCACCTGGGCGCCTCCCCGGACGAGGAGGCCTCCGCGCTCTACCTCGCCCTGGCCGGCAGCACCACCCCGCTGAGCGAGGAGCACCTGGGCGACCTCGGGATGCTCGCCGCGCACTGCGTGGACGGGCCGCAGCCGGAGACCCTGCCCGTGCGGGAGAACCGGGCCGTCGTCAACCGGGCACGGCTCACCGCCGGGCGCGAACCGCTGTTGGACACCGTCACCGATGTGCTCCGGCTGGCCTGCGCGCTGAGCGACGGCGATGTCACCCTGACGGCGCCGACCCGGTTCCGCTCGTTCTCGCGGCCGGTGCGCCGGGCCCTGCTGGCCGGACTCGACGCACTGGTGGCGGCGGCGCCCGCGAAGCTCGCCGATGTGGCGGCGCACCGCGAGGAGTTCAAGCGCCTCGGTGAGCGTCTGCACCCGCACGAGTACCCGGGCCACCCGTACGCCGCCGAGGTGTTCGCCGTGGCACGCGGCGAGAAGGCGGCCCGGACCCTCGGCAGCCGGGTCGAGGAGGCGCTCGCCGCCGGTGACGTCCCGGGCGCGGCGGCGCTGCTGACGGCCGCTCCGGGCATGCTGATGCGCGCCCTGGACCGGTTGCTGAGGTCCTGCCGCACCGACGAGGAACGCGAGGCGGTGGCGGCCGCGGCCGTGCGGGTGGCCCCGCAGGTGTCCGGGCGGGTGCTGCTGTCCGTCCGCGAGCACCTCCAGAACCGGGGCGAGGTACCGGACGGCGGCCGGTTCTTCGTCAACCGGCGCGCCCGTGCCTGGGTCACCGGGGACACCCGCGGGCCGATACCCGGGGCGGTGCGGGACCGGCTGGTCGCCGCGCTGGACGCCGAGGTGGCCCGGCGGCTGCCGGAGACCGGGCGGCTGCTGATCGATCCGGACGTCTTCGATGTGGCCCTGCCGCTCAGCGGCAAGGCGACGTCCGGCGGGTTCGGCGTGCTGCCCCGGGGCTCGCTCACGCCCGTCGACGGTGAACTGCTGCGGTTCTTCGTGTACTGGAAGCAGGCGCGGCGGGACACCGACTTCGACCTGTCCGCGCTGATGCTCGACTACAAATACCGCACGGTGTGCTGGCTGTCGTACACCGCGCTCACCGAGATCGGCGGCGAGCACTCCGGCGATGTCACCGAGGCGCCCGAGGGAGCGTCGGAGTTCATCAACCTGCGGCTGGACAGGGTGCGGGGCGACTTCGTCGTGCCGCAGGTCAACATCTTCTCCGGGGAGGGCTTCGAGACCGTCGAGGAGTCGTTCTTCGGGTTCATGACGCGTGACGCCGAGCAGGCGGGCCGCCCGTTCGAGCCGCGTACGGTGCGGATGAAGTCGGAGCTGCGCGGGCCGGGTGCGGTCGCGCTGCCCCTGGCGTTCCTGCGCGGGCCCGACGGGCGCTGGCGGGCCAGGTGGCTGCACCTGTACCTGGCGGGCGAGCCGCACGCGAACCGGGTGGAGGGCAACCGGGTGACGGTGGCCTCGCTGCTGCGCGGAATCGTGGAGCGGGAGTACCTGACGGTCGGCCACCTCGCCGCCCTGCTGGAGGGGCGCGGGACGGAGGTCACGCTGTGGGACGGCGGGGCGGCCCCGGACGAGCCGGTCACGTACATCGGTCTGGCCCGCCCCGACGGGCTGCATCCGGACTCGGTGGTCGTCACCCCGGAAAATCTCCGCGACCTGATCCCCGCCTGACTGCTAACGTGGCCCGTGGCGAGGCCATGGAGGGACTTCCTTCTCCCTTTCTTCGAATGAATCTAGTCCTTCCGCTTTCCTCGCCGCCGACGTGACGCCGGGATGCCCCGAGGGCATCCCGGCGTTCTTTTCGTGCGGCCGGTCCGGCTCAGGCGGGCAGAGCGTCCACCGTGGGGGCGACGGGCGCGAAGAGGTCGCCCAGGGCGGTCAGCGCGGCGGTCTTGAGTGCGGCGGCCGGCAGGACCGTGCCGTCCGGGGCGGCCAGGCTGCGGGTGGCGGTGGCCTCGGCGACGACGGCGGGCCGGTAGCCCAGGTTGAAGGCGCCCTGCGCGGTGTGGGTGACGCACATGTGGGCCATGAAGCCGGCGAGCACCAGATCCCGGCCGCTGCCCGGTTCCGCGCCCAGTTCGGTGAGCGTCCGCTCCAGCTCCGTGCGGTGGAAGGAGTTCGGGAAGTGCTTGACGACCACCGGCTCGCCCTCCCGCGGGGCGACCTCGTCGCTGAGGGCGCCGATGTGCTCGCGGATGTCGTACGGGGAGCCTTCGCCCCCGTCGTGGATGACGTGGACGACGGGGGTGCCGGCCGCCCTGGCCCGCTCCAGCAGCCGGGCGCAGGCGGCGACGGCCTCCTCGGCGCCCTCCAGGGCCATGACGCCGGTGCGGTAGGTGTTCTGGACGTCGATGAGGATCAGGACGGACTCGCTGAGCCGGGGCAGCCGGGCGTCCAGGCCGGAGACCTCGCGGAGCGTCCGGGAGGGCTGGGTGGTGGTCATGGCGGGGTGCCTTTCTCGTACGGGGGCATGGCGGAGCCGTCCGCCGTGCCGGGGTGAAGTGGGGTGGAGTCGCCGGTGACGGCGGGAGGAGGAAGAGGGGGGCCGGTCAGGCGGCCGTGGTACGGAAGCGGCGGCGGTAGGCCGCGGGGGTGGTGGCGATCTGCCGCCGGAACACGCGGTGCAGGGTCTCCGCCGACCCGAGCCCGGCGGCGGACGCCACCCGGTCGAGGGGGTCGTCGGTCGTCTCCAGGAGCCGGCGGGCGGCCTCGACGCGGGCGGACTCCACGTAGGCGGCCGGGGAGACGCCGGTCTCCTGCTTGAAGACGCGGGCGAAGTGCCGTTCGCTCAGGCACATCCGCGCGGCGAGCACCGGGGCGGACAGGTCCTGGTCGAGATGGTCGGCGATCCACAGCCGCAGCTCGTCGATGTCCCGCCGGGATGCGGCCGGCCGGCTGAGCGGGACGGAGAACTGACTCTGCCCGCCCTGCCGTTTGAGGTACATCACCAGCTGCCGGGCCACGGCCAGCGCGGTGTCCTCGCCGTGGTCCTCGGCCACCAGGGCGAGCGAGAGGTCCAGGCAGGCGCTGATGCCGGCCCCGGTCCACACCCTCCCCCGGTCGGCGCGGACGAAGATCGGGTCCGCGTCCACCGTGACCTCCGGGTGCGCGGCGGCGAGCCGGGCGGCGGTGGACCAGTGGGTCGTCGCCGTCAGGCCGTCCAGCAGCCCGGCCGCGGCCAGCAGATGGGCGCCGACGCACACGGACGCCACCCGCCGGGCGTGCGGGGCGGTCTCCCGGACCCAGGCCACGATGTCCCCGTCGATCCGGGGGACGGGCCCGTCCGCGGTCATGTCTACGGCGCCGGGCACCAGCAGGGTGTCGACGTCCCGGCCCACCTCGGCGAAGGTCAGGTCGGTGAGGAGCCGTACGCCCGCCGAGGTCCGCACCTCGCCCGCCGCGGGGCCGGCGAGCCGGACCCGGTAGGCGGACCGGTCCCCGGAGACCCGGTTGGCGAGGGAGAAGACCTCGGCGGGGCCGGACACGTCGAGGAGATCGACGCCGGGGAAGACCGCGATGACGACGCGGTGTGAGGTGGACATGGATTCATCGTCGTCCACCGGGACAGTGGCCGCAATGACGGTTCCCTGTCACATTCGGACACCGCGCCGTCCCTGTCGCGTCAGCCGGAGACCGGCCACTCCAGCGGTTCCCTGGTGAAGCCCTGGCCGAGCTGGACGGCGGCGGCCTTCTGGCCCTCGGGGATCAGGAACGCCTTGCAGATCTTCTCGGACTCGCCGGCCTTCAGCTTCTTGCTCGTGTCCGGGGCCGGGCAGTTCGGCCACTTCGCCTCACCCATGATGACGATGAGCGCCTTGGTGCGGGTGCCCTTGTCGGTCTCGACGATCAGGTCGTCGTCCATGTCGCCGACCTCCATGGCCTTGCCGCTCTTGTGCGTGACGGTGGCCCACACGTAGACGGGGATCTTGGGCTCCTTGTCCTTGTCCCTGTCCAGGCCGGAGTTGTCCATGTCCGCCTTGGTTCCCGTCTCCACCTTGGTGGGGGTGACGGTGTAGGTGGACCCCTTCGCGCGCTCCATGGTGCTCTCCTGCGGCGGGCTGGCCTCGCCGAGCCGGAAGCTCGTACGGTCCTCGCCGCTCTTGCCGCCGTCCGAGTCGGAACCGCCGCAACCGGTCAGAGCCACGGCCAGCCCCAGTGCGCCCAGTGCCGCCGGCACGGCGCGCGTCCACATACGCATCGTTCTCGTTCCCCGTTCCACATGCTCGTGTGCGATCCCGCCGCCTGGCACAACTGCCGCGGCGGGGCCTTACTTTCGAGCGTCCGATCCTGCCAGACCGGGGAGCGCCGCGATCAGCCGGGGCGCGACGGGGGCCGTTCGAGATGCGGAGGCGCGGGTGCGCTGATTCGCTGGAGTGGTGGGCTCTCCTACGAGACCGGGAGTGATCATGAGCGTTGCGGACGAGACCGGCGGCCGGGCGGAGCGCATCCGGGCCAAGGCGGAGGAGATGCGGGAGGCCGCCGACCGTGCCCCCGACGCGCGGGAGCGGCAGCGTCTGATGGACAAGGCGCACCGGCTCCAGGAGCGGAGCGAGCAGGTGACCACGAAGGGCGATCACGGGACGAACGCGCTCTGAGCCGCCCGGAGCCGGCGGCCGGTCCCGCTACTGGATGAAGCGGGGCAGCCACTTCACCTGGTAGTCGGGGTGGCCGGCGTTCTCGGCGGCCAGCTGGCGGACCGCGAAGCCGAGGCCGAAGGCCCGGCCGGACGCGAAGTCGCGCTGCGGCCGGTCCACGTCGAGCGCGGCGACCTCCGCGTACTCGTCGAGGAGCACCCGGTGGGTCTCGATGCGCTGGAGCGTGCGGGCCGGGTCCTGGCGGGCGATGTGCCGGTCGTAGTCGTGGCCGTGCGCGCGCAGGGTGAAGGCGATCGCGCCGCTGCGGTCGTGGATCTCGCCCGGCACGTCGGTCGGGCAGCGCCAGCGCTCGCCGCCGGCCGCCCGCGCGAGGTCCTCTTCCTCGTCGAGGCGGGCCCGTACGAAGGCGACGAGGTCGGAGTTGTCTGTCATCTGGTCCTGGCATCCTTCCGCTCGGCCCCAACCCCTCAGGGGGCCGAGCTGGACACTATCCCGACGCGCTCAGTGGCCGCCGTCGGCCGGTTCCAGGACGAACACCGGGATCTGACGGTCCGTCTTGCGCTGGTAGTCGGCGTAGTCGGGGAACGCCTCGACGGCCCGTTCCCACCACAGCGCCTTCTCCTCGCCGGTCACCTCGCGTGCCGTCATGTCCCGGCGTTCGGGGCCATCCTGGAGTTCGGCGCGCGGGTCGGCCTTGAGGTTGTGGTACCAGACGGGGTGCGTGGGGGCGCCGCCCTGGGAGGCGACCACGGCGTAGCGGCCGTCGTGCTCGACGCGCATCAGGGGGGTCTTGCGGATCTTCCCGGACCTGGCGCCGACGGTCGTCAGGATGACGACCGGCATGCCGCGCATCGTCGTGCCTTCCGTACCGCCCGAGCTCTCGTACTGCTCGACCTGCTCGCGAACCCACTGTTCGGGACTCGGCTCGTACTCACCCTGGAGAGGCATGCTTCCACTCCCATCGTCGCTGGTGTCCGGCCGTGGCGCACGGGACGCCACGCCACCTCATCATCGCCTCGACACCTGGCGGCCGCAGGAAAATCCGCCCCGGTCGTCGTGTCGCCGGGCGGCACGGCCGCGTCAGTCCCCGGTGGCGCCGTCCAGCCGCTCGCGGACCAGGTCGGCGTGGCCGAGGTGGCGCGCGTACTCGGCGATCATGTGGACGTGGACGAGGCGCAGCGAGTGCGCCCGGCCGTTGTGGGCGAAGGTGTCGTCCAGGGAGGCGCCGGCGACGATCCCGTCGGCGAGGCGGCACTCCTCGACGAACCGTGCGTAGTCCTTGGCGGCGCGGGCCGGGTCGAGGTCCTCGAAGTCGGCGTCCTTGCCCTTGGCCGGGTCGTACATCGGCTCCAGGTCCTGTCCGGCGAACCGCTCCCGGAACCAGGTGCGTTCGACCTTGGCCAGGTGGCGCAGGAGGCCCAGCAGGGAGAGGCCGGACGGGGGCACGGTCCGTGCGGCGAGCTGTTCGCCGGTCAGGCCGGCGCACTTGCGCAGCAGGGTGGCGCGGAACCAGTGCAGGTACTGGGTGAGCATCTCCCGTTCACCGGCGACGAGCGAGCCGGGCGTACGGGTGGCTTCGGGGGCTGTCCAGGTCATCCGGCGATCATGCCGGGTGAACGGCCTTCCCCACGAGCGGGTTTACGGCCGCAGGCTGTAGCCGGTGTCGTCCGTGGCGGAGCGGGTCGTGGAGGTGGTGATGCCGCCGGCGACGCCGAGGACCAGGAAGAGGATCAGCAGGGCCTTGCCCGCACCGCTCACGACGAGCGGCCGGGTGTCGGAGCGCGGCCGGCCCTGCGGTACGGAGAGGGCGTCCTCGCCGAAGAGCCCCTTGGGGTAGGCCGGGCTGAGCAGGGAGAAGTAGGCGGAGACCCGCATCTCGTAGCGGAGGGTGGCGGCGGTGGCCTCGAACAGGGGGCGGGGCATGCGGCCGAGGATCAGGGTGATCAGCCACCACAGGACGGCCAGGGCCGACCAGCCGGAGGTGAGGAGCCCCTGCACGATCGCGGCCGGGATGACCAGGACCGCCCGGAAGAGGACGGCGAGCCGGTTCAGCCGGGTCGGCCGGACGTCGATGCGGACCGGGTAGGAAGAGGGCTGGCCCAGGGTGAAGGGCGGGTAGCTGTCGACCAGCAGCATGGCGCTCGCGCCGACCCGGGTCCGGTACGCCAGGACCTGGGCGAGGAAGCGGTAGACGGGGCCGGGCAGCCGGGCGAGGGCCAGGGCGGCGAACCAGCCGAAGACCAGAGTGAAGAAGGCCGCGATCTCCAGGACGACCAGCACGAGGGCGTGCGGGATCAGCAGGAGCAGCCGCAGGAGAACGGTGAGCCGCCGCTGGCGGCCCGGTTCGACGAGGTCCAGCACGGGCAGGAACTCGTCCGCGTCCCCCGCGCGCGGCACCGGGCTCCACTGGGCGTCCGTCATCTCGCTCCTCTTCCGGCGGGTGTGGTCCCCACCGTCGGGCCCCGGGACGCGGCCCGCAATCGGCCGCGGGCCGATCGGGTCGCCGGACGCGCGGGGGCCCGCCGTGCGGGGCGGCGGCACGGGCGCCAGACTGGTCGCGACGGGGCCCGACCCGGTGATGCGGAGGTCCGATGACGGACGACCATGCGAATGCTCCCCTCAGCTGTCTGGTGACCGGGGCGACCGGCTACATCGGCGGCCGGCTGGTTCCGGAGCTGCTGGCCGCCGGGCACCGGGTGCGGTGCCTGGCCCGGACCCCGGAGAAGCTGCGCGACCAGCCGTGGGCCGGGGAGGTGGAGACCGTCCGGGGCGATGTCACGGACGCGGCGTCCCTCGACCCGGCCATGGACGGCATCGACGTGGCGTACTACCTGGTGCACGCGCTCTCGTCGGGCGCGGACTTCGAGGACACGGACCGGCGGGCGGCGGCGGCCTTCGCGGAGCGGGCGCGGGCTGCAGGGGTGGGCCGGATCGTCTATCTGGGCGGGCTCACCCCGGAGGGCGTTCCGGAGCGCGAGCTGTCGCCGCATCTGCGCTCGCGCGCCGAGGTCGGCCGCATCCTGCTGGACTCCGGTGTGCCGACCACCGCGCTGCGGGCCGCGGTCATCATCGGCTCGGGCTCCGCCTCCTTCGAGATGCTGCGCTACCTGACGGAGCGGCTGCCGGTCATGGTGACGCCGAGCTGGGTGTCGACGCGCATCCAGCCCATCGCCGTGCGCGACGTGCTGCGCTATCTGGTGGGCAGTGCCCGGATGCCCGCCGAGGTGAACCGCACGTTCGACATCGGCGGCCCCGACGTGCTGACGTATCGCGACATGATGCAGCGGTACGCGCAGGTCGCGGAGCTGCCGCACCGGCTGATCCTGCCCGTGCCGATGCTGACGCCGGGGCTCTCCAGCCACTGGATCGGGCTCATCACACCCGTACCCGCGTCGATCGCGCGGCCACTCGCCGAGTCGCTGCGCTACGAGGTGGTGTGCCGGGAGCACGACATCGCGCACTACGTCCCGGACGGGGCGGGGCAGCCGTTCTCGCTGAACACCGCGCTGCGCCTCGCGCTCCAGCGCATCCGGGAGGCCCGCGTGACCACCCGGTGGTCCTCCGCCGCGGTGCCCGGCGTGCCGAGCGACCCGCTGCCCACCGACCCCGACTGGGCGGGCGGCAGCCTGTACGAGGACGTGCGCGAACGCGCCGTGGACGCCTCGCCCGAAGCGCTGTGGCGGGTGGTCGAGAGCATCGGCGGGGAGAACGGCTGGTACTCCTTCCCGCTGGCCTGGGCGGTGCGCGGCTGGCTCGACCGGCTGGTGGGCGGTGTCGGCCTGCGGCGCGGCCGGCGCGACAGCGACCGGCTGCGCGTCGGCGACTCGCTGGACTTCTGGCGGGTCGAGGAGATCGAGCCGGGACGGCTGCTGCGGCTGCGCGCGGAGATGCGGCTCCCCGGCCTCGCCTGGCTGGAGATGTACGTGGAGCGGGACGGGCGCGGCCGGTCGCGCTACCGGCAGCGGGCCCTGTTCCATCCGCGCGGGCTGCTGGGCCACGCCTACTGGTGGAGCGTCTCGCCGTTCCACGCCGTGGTGTTCGGCGGGATGGCCCGCAACATCGCGCGCGCGGCCGAGACGCGTACGTCACCCGGACGGGCGGTACCCGCGGTGTCGTCCTGAGCGGTGCGCCCCCGGGAGGCCGGGGGACGGCAGCATGGCTGTTCCCCGGCCCCTTGGGAGTTGCGCCATGTCCGTCGCGGTCGTCCTGTTCACCGCTGATCTCCGCCTGCACGACCATCCGCCGCTGCGTGCCGCGCTGGCGTCCGCCGACGAGGTGGTGCCCCTGTTCGTGCGCGACGACGCCGTCACGGCGGCCGGGTTCGACGTGCCCAACCGGCGCGCCTTCCTCGCCGACTGCCTGAGCGACCTCGACGCGGGGCTGCGCGAGCGGGGCGGCCGGCTCGTGGTGCGGTCCGGGGACGTGGCGGGCGAGGTGCGCGCGATCGCCGAGGAGACCGGCGCGGCGGAGGTCCATGTCGCGGCGGACGTCAGCGGTTACGCCCGGCGCCGCGAGGAGCGGCTGCGCGGGGCGCTGGAGTCGGGCGGGCGCCGGCTGCGGGTGCACGACGGGGTGGTCACCGCGGTGGCGCCGGGCGCGGTGACGCCCGCCTCGTCAGACCACTTCGCCGTGTTCACGCCGTACTTCAGGCGCTGGTCCGGGGAGCGGCTGCGCGAGGTGTTCGGCGCGCCGCGGGCGGTCCGGGTGCCGAGCGGGCCCCGGTCGGAGGAGATCTGGGCGCGCGCCGCCGTGGACGGGGTGTCGGAAGGGCTGGCGGAGGGCGGTGAGCGGGCGGCGCGCAAGGCGTTCACCGCCTGGCGGCGCGGCGGTCTGGAGGCGTACGCGGACCGGAGCGACGATCTCGCGGCCGACGCCACCTCGCGGCTCTCGCCGCACCTGCACTTCGGCACCCTCTCCCCCGTCGAGCTGGTGCGCCGGGCGCGGGAGTCGGGCGGCGCCGGGGCCGAGGCGTTCGTGCGGCAGCTGTGCTGGCGCGAGTTCCACCACCAGGTCCTCGCCGCCCGCCCGGCCGCGTCGCACGAGAACTACCGGGACAAGCACGACCGGTGGCGGTCCGAGGCGGAGGCGGCCGGGGAGATCGAGGCGTGGCGGCAGGGGCGGACCGGCTATCCGGTGGTCGACGCCGCGATGCGCCAGCTGCGCCACGAGGGCTGGATGCACAACCGGGGCCGGCTGCTCGCCGCCTCCTTCCTGACCAAGACGCTGTACGTGGACTGGCGCGTCGGCGCCCGGCACTTCCTGGACCTCCTCGTGGACGGCGACATCGCCAACAACCAGCTGAACTGGCAGTGGATGGCCGGTACGGGGACGGACAGCCGGCCCAACCGGGTGCTGAATCCGGTGGCGCAGGGCAGGCGGCTCGACCCGGACGGGGCGTACGTACGCCGCTGGGTGCCGGAGCTGGCGCCGGTGGCCGGGTCCGCCGTGCACGAGCCGTGGAAGCTGCCCGGCGAGGAGCGGGAGCGGCTGGACTACCCGGAGCCGGTGGTGGAGCTGTCCGACGGGCTGGACCGGTTCCGCCGGGCGCGTGGGCTGGAGTGAGGGCGGCGGGAGGAGGCGTGGGGCCGCGTACCGCGCTGGTGCTGCTGTCGGCGGCGTCCGGGGCGGCGGACGCGTTCGTGTTCCTGTGTGTGGGCCAGGTCTTCGCCGGGGTGATGACGGGGAACCTGGTGCTGCTGGGGGCGGCGGCCGCCGGGGCCGGCGAGCGCGGGGTGGCCCTGCGGGTGGTCACCGCGCTGGTCTCGTACGCGTGCGGGGTGGCAGGGGCGGCGCTGGCGGGCGAGCGGATGTGGCGGCGGGTGCCGCTGACGCTGCTGGTGGAGGTGGTGCTGCTGGCGGCGGGGGCCTGGCTGTGGGCGGCCGGGCTGGTGGCGTCGGACGCGGACCGGCTGGGGCTGCTGGTGCTGCTGGGGCTGGCAATGGGCATCCAGGGGCGGGTGCGGGCGACGCCCACGAACTACTTCACGGGCACGCTCACGTCACTGGTGGGGCGGCTGGCGGGTGAGCGGGCGTGGCGCAAGGAGGACGGCTGGACGGCGGGGCGCCTGGCGGCGGTGGTGGCGGGGGCCGCGGCCGGGG
>NZ_JAKRGC010000409.1 GCF_022347745.1 Streptomyces sp. OfavH-34-F | reverse complement strand
GCCCGGGTCGAGGCCGGCCGGGACCGTCAGGCCGGTGCGGGTGAGTACGGCGAGCAGCCCGCGCAGCCGCGTGCGGGCGTCCGCGTCCGGATCGGGCCGGGTGAGCGCTTCGAGCGCCTGCACGTCGAGTACGGGGTCGAGCCCGAGCCGCTCGGCGAACGTCCGCATGGCCTCGTCCTCCCCGGCCGCGGTGCCGTCCGCCAGCCATACGTAGCCGACCGGGCGGCGGAATCCGGCGGCGAGCGTGTAGCCGGCCCGGTCGCCGTCCCACCACAGGGCGAGCACGGGCCAGGTGGAGCCGACGGCGAGCGCGGTGGCCCAGCCGCCCAGCACCCGGTCGACGGGCTCGGCGCGCTCCCCCTCCCCCGCCCGTGCGCGCCTGCCGCCCTGCCAGGGCTCGCCCTCCGGCACGAGGACGGTCCAGCCCTGCCCGGCCGGTGCGAGCAGCAGCGGTTCGCGCAGCAGGTGCGCGACCGGGCGCACGGCGTCCGGCACGGTCCGGCACAGCAGCAGGGCACCCACGGGTGAGGTCGCGTCCATGGATCACACGGTAGGACACCTCACCCCCTTCTGATCCGTTTTGTACGCCTTTACGGCGCCCCGCACCTCCGCGCGCCCTCCCCCTTGCCGCCTTCCCACCCACCCTCTTCTTGACTTCCCGCATCCGCGATATATCGTGTTCTTCAAGAGACGCGATATGTTGCGTCGTCCGCCGACCCGGGAGGTCAGATCCATGCCTGTCTCGACGTGGGCCGTCGCCGAGCCTCAGAAGCTGACCTTCGACGAACCCGTGACGGCGCTGAAGGTGCGCGTCGTCAACGGCACGGTCAACGTGGTCGGCACCGACGAGCCGACCGCGCGCCTGGAGGTCTCCTCCCTCGAAGGACCGCCGCTGCTGGTGACGCAGGAGGACGGCGTCCTGACCGTGGCCTACGAGGACCTGGCCTGGCAGAACCTGCTGAAGTGGCTCGACCGCAAGGAGTGGCGGCGCAGCGCGGTCGTCTCGCTGGCGGTCCCGGCCGGCGCGTCCGTGGAGGTGGGGGTCGTGGGCGCCGGGGCGTTCGTCTCCGGTGTCCGGGGCCGTACGGAGGTACGCGGCGTCACCGGCGACACCACGCTCGTCAAGCTCTCCGGGCCGGTCGGCGCGGAGACCGTGTCCGGCAGCGTGGAGGCCCAGTCCGTCACGGGCGACCTGCGGTTCCACTCCGTCTCCGGGGATCTGACGGTCGTCGAGGGGTCGGGCGCCTCGGTGCAGGCGGACTCCGTCAGCGGCGGCATGGTCCTCGACCTCGACCCGGCCGGGAAGCCCACGGACATCCGGCTGAACACGGTCTCCGGCGAGATCGCCATCCGGCTGCCGCACCCGGCCGACGCCAGGGTGGAGGCGAACACCGCGAGCGGCTCCGTCTCCAACGGCTTCGAGGACCTGCGGGTCAGCGGCCACTGGGGCTCCAAGAAGATCACCGGCACGCTGGGCTCCGGCACCGGAACCCTGCGGGCGACCACGGTGTCCGGGTCGATCGCGCTGCTGCGCCGCCCACCGGCCGAAGAGGAACCGTACGAGTCCGCACCGGCCGGAAAGGTGTTCTGACATGGCCCCCGTCTTCGCCCACGGCCGCCTTCGCCTCTACCTCCTCAAGCTGCTCGACGAGGCCCCCCGGCACGGTTACGAGGTGATCCGCCTGCTGGAGGAGCGCTTCCAGGGTCTCTACGCCCCCTCGGCGGGCACGGTGTACCCGCGGCTGGCCAAGCTGGAGGCCGAGGGCCTCGTCACGCACGCCACCGAGGGCGGCCGCAAGGTCTACTCGATCACCGGGGCGGGCCGTACCGAGCTGGCCGGGCGCACCGGTGAACTCGCCGATCTGGAGCTGGAGATCCGCGAGTCGGTCTCCGAGCTGGCCGCCGAGATGCGGGACGACGTGCGCGGCGCGGCGGGCAAGCTGCGCAGCGAGATGCGGGCGGCGGCCGACGAGTCGCGCCACACGTCGGGCGGCCGGACGGGGCCCGGTCCCGGCTCCGGTCCGGGGATCAAGGACCCGACCTTCGGCGACCTGGGCGACCCCGAGTCCTGGCGCACCGCGAAGGAGGAGCTGCGCAAGGCGAAGCAGGAGTGGAAGGAGCAGGCCCGCCGCGCGAAGGACGAGTCCCGGCGCGCCCGCCAGGACGCCCAGCAGGCCCGCCGCCAGGCGAAGGAGGCCCAGGACAGGGCGCGCGAGCAGATGCAGAACGCCGCACGCCAGGTCCAGGAGCACTTCGCGCGCGGCGACTGGCCGGCCGGGGTCCGCGAGGGCCTGGCCGAGATCACCGGCCAGCTCGGCGGCTTCGCCCGCACCGGGAGCTGGGCCCCGTACGTCAAGCCGGAGCCGGCCGGCGCGGACCCCGACTGGGGCAAGGACACCGGCGGCACGGGCGACCCGGCCCGCGATCTGGACCGGCTGCTCGACCGCTTCCGCGACGAGATCCGCGACGCGGCCCGCGACCACGGGGTGACGGAGTCCCAGCTGAGCGAGATCCGCCGCCACCTGGCGACGGCGGCGGCCCAGGTCGCGGCGACGCTGCGCGGGGACGGGCCGAAGTAGCGCAGGACGCGGGCGCCGGCACGCGGGCCAGGAAGCTGCGGGGCGGCGGCGGTACGGGGCAGTGGCGGTGCGGGGCAGCCCGCCTTGCGGTGGCCCTCCGTGCCGCCGCCCGCTCCGAACAGCGCGCGTTCCACCGCTCCGTAGCCGGCCCCGTGCTCGGTGAGCACCTCGGCGACGGGGCCCGGCGTGGCGGCGAGGGCCAGCAGGAGGTGTTCCGCGCCGATGGACCGGTCCGCGCGCCCGAGGGCGATGCGCAGGGAGTTCTCCAGGATCTTCTTCGCCTCCCGGGAGAAGGAGGGGCCGCCCGTCCAGCGCCGCCGCCCGCCCCGGTCGCTGCGCAGGGCACCTTCGCCGTGCGCCTCCTCGACGCGGGCGACGACCGCGGTGACGTCGATGCCGATACCGGCGAGCGCGTCCGCGTCGGCCCTCGTCATGCCGCCCCGCCGGCGTACGTCCGCGAGGGCCGCGGTCACGGACTGCCTGCGGTCCGCGAGGCCCAGGGCGGTGATCGCGAACGCGGCGCGGCCGGCGTCCCGGTCCAGCAGGGCGAGCAGCAGGTGGTCCTCGGTGACCGTGCCGGCCCCGGTCCGTTCGGCGTGCTCCACGGCTCCGGTCACCGTGGCGCGGGCGTCCTTCGTGAATCGCTCGAACATCAATGCCTCCCGTACTTCTTGTGCACGGCCTGCCGGCTGACGCCCAGTTCGGCGGCGATCTCCTGCCAGGACCAGCCCTGGGCGCGGGCGCTCCTGACCTGTACGGCTTCCAGCTGCTCCAGCAGCCGCCGCAGCGCGGCGACCGACCGCAGCCCCACCCGGGGGTCGCGGTCGCCCGCCTGCGCGGCAAGATCCGTTGCTTCGGTCATGATGTCAACGTACGTTGACACCCTGCCTGTGTCAACCGTTGTTGACAGTGAGCACGATCTTCCCGAACTGGTCGCCCGCCGCGAGCCGTTCGAAGCCCTCGCGGGCCCGGTCCAGCGGCAGCACCTCGTCGATGACGGGGCGCACCCCGGTCGCGGCGCAGAAGGCGAGCAGGTCCTCCAGTTCGTCCTTGGAGCCCATCGTCGAGCCGACGACCTTCAGCTCCAGGAAGAAGATCCGGGTCAGCTCGGCGTGCGAGGGCCGGTCCCCGCTGGTCGCGCCGGAGATGACCAGGGTGCCGCCGGGCCGCAGCGACTTGACGGAGTGGGACCAGGTGGCGGCGCCGACCGTCTCGATGACGGCGTCCACCCGGTGCGGCAGCCGCGCCCCCGCCTCGAACGCCTCCACGGCGCCCAGTTCCACGGCCCGCGCGCGCTTGTTCTCGTCGCGGCTGGTGGCGTACACGCGGAGCCCGGCGGCCCGGCCGAGCACGATCGCGGCGGTGGCGACCCCGCCGCCGGCGCCCTGGACGAGGACGGAGTCCCCGGGCCGCACCCCGGCGTTGGTGAAGAGCATGCGGTAGGCGGTCAGCCAGGCGGTGGGCAGGCAGGCGGCCTGCTCGAAGCTCAGCTCCTTCGGCTTGGGCAGCACGTTGTAGGTGGGCACGGTGACCTGCTCGGCGAAGGTGCCCTGGTAGCGCTCGGTGAGGATGGAGCGGGGCTCGTCCGGCCCGACCCCGTGGCCGGTCTGGCCGATGACGGAGTGCAGGACGACCTCGTTGCCGTCCTGGTCGATCCCGGCGGCGTCGCAGCCGAGGATCATCGGCAGCTTGTCCTCGGCGAGGCCGACGCCGCGCAGGGACCAGAGGTCGTGGTGGTTGAGGGAGGCGGCCCTGACGTCGACGGTGGTCCACCCGTCGCGGGCCCGCGGGGCCGGGCGCTCGCCCAGTTCGAGGCCGTCGAGGGGGTGGGCGGGGTCCAGGCTGGATGCGTAGGCGGCGAACATGCCGCCGACGATAGGGGCCGGGATACCCGCGCGTAACCGGCTGCGCGTGTGACACGCACCGCGCCCCGGTCCCTTCGGCAGGGGCGGGGCCCGGCCCCGCCGCCCCCGGGCCCCTTCCGTCACCAACCGTCACACCGGCGTGACGGACGGGCGACGGGACGGCCACCGGATCGCGACACGCGCCCACGTTTCACCGACCCAGCTTTCACAGG
>NZ_JAKRGC010000408.1 GCF_022347745.1 Streptomyces sp. OfavH-34-F | reverse complement strand
GGCCGCGCTGCGGGCCGGTGCACGGGGCGTGGCGGCGACGGCCGGGGTGCTCGGGGCGGCCGGTGCGCTGGGTGCGGGGGTGCTGTCCCTGGCGACGGAGGCGGGCACCTACACGGTGTTCGGGCTGCTGCTGGTGGTGTGCGCGGGGCTGGCGGTCGCCCTGGACGGGCGGGCGGGGGTGTCGCCGGTGCTGGTGTCGGCGGCGGCCTGTGCGGCGGTGGTGTGCGCCGGGGTGCCGATGGGCGCGCTGGGGGCCTCGCTGGGGTGGACGGTGTCCGAGGCGGCTGTGCCGCTGCTGGCGGTCCCGGCGGTGACGGTGCTGCTGGGCGCCCGGCTCAAGCGCCACGCGGTGGCGCTCCCGGTGGAGCTGACCGGTGCGGCGGTGGCCGCGGTGGCCGTGGCGATGGCGGTGGGCGACGCGCGGTTCCTGGCGCTGGTGCTGGCGCTGTGCGGGGTGCTGGCGGCGGGGACGGCGCTGCGTGCGGAGCGGCGCCCGTTCGCCGGGTATCTCGCGACGGGGCTGTTCGTCCTGGCGGCCTGGGTGCGGCTGTCGGTGGCGGGGGTGTCGGCGCCGGAGGCGTACACGCTGCCGGTGACGGTGCCGGCGCTGGTGGTCGGGGTGCTGCGGCGGCGGCGCGATCCGGCGGCCTCGTCGTGGGCGGCGTACGGGGCGGGTCTGGCGGTGACGCTGGTGCCGTCGCTGGGCGCGGCCTGGACGGACGCCCAGTGGACGCGTCCGCTGCTGCTGGGGCTCGCGGCCCTGGGGATCACGCTGGTGGGGGCGCGGCTGCGGCTGCAGGCGCTGCTGGTGCTGGGCGGTGCGGTGCTGGCGCTGGACGCGCTGCACGAGCTGGCGCCGTACGTGGTGCAGGTGGCGGGGGCGCTGCCGCGCTGGGTGGTGCCGGCGCTGGCGGGGGTGCTGCTGCTGGCGGTGGGCGCGACGTACGAGAAGCGGCTGCGGGACGCCCGGCGGCTGCGGGAGGCGCTGGGCCGGATGCGGTGAGAGCGGCGGGAACGCCGAGGGCCCGGAAGCCTGTACGGCTTCCGGGCCCTCGGTCCGGGTGGGCGATACTGGGTTCGAACCAGTGACCTCTTCGGTGTGAACGAAGCGCTCTCCCACTGAGCTAATCGCCCCGGCGCACCGCAAACATTACCGCATGTCAGCGGTGCTCCATGACCGGGCCGGGATCACTCGTGGATCTTCCACGGCATGACGATGCCGAACTTCCAGACGTAGATCCCCACGAGCACCGCGATGATCACGAGCCCGATGACCGTGAGAAGGATGTTGCGGCGCCGGACCTTGGGGTCGAGCGCGCGCTGGGCGGCCTCGGTGACCTTGCGCCGGGTCCAGCGCAGGACCAGCTGGGCCCAGACGAACTCGGTCGCCCAGATCGCCATGCCGCCGAAGATCACCAGCCAGCCGGGGCCGGGCAGCGGCAGCATGATGATGCCGGCCACCACCACGGCGAGGCCGACCACGAAGACGCCGGCCTGCCAGCTCAGGTGCAGCGCCCTGGAGGCCTTGATGAAGCCGGGCGCTCTGGAGCCGAGCGGCGGGTCCTCCTTGGTCACTCCCGGTATGACGTCCCCCGTCGCGTCGCGGGGCGCTTCCCCCGCCTCGGAATCCGGCTTCGCCGCTGCGGCGACACCGTCCCGCTCGTCACTCTCCGCATGCATGGAGCCAACTTACCGGACCGCTCGGCGTCACTGGAATGGCCGCATGACGCAAAGTTACACACCGCTGTACGAGCTACCCGAAGAGACACAAAACGGTCAGAGGGGTTTACAACGCCACCGTAGGTGGCATGTCGATTTCGCCGACGTGCGAATCCCCGAGCGCACACTGAGCGAAAGGCCCTGGCGCTTATGAACACCACGGTCAGCTGCGAGCTGCACCTGCGCCTCGTTGTGTCGAGCGAGTCCTCACTGCCTGTACCCGCGGGCCTGCGGTATGACACGGCCGATCCGTATGCCGTGCACGCCACCTTCCACACCGGAGCGGAGGAGACGGTCGAGTGGGTTTTCGCCCGCGACCTCCTTGCCGAGGGGCTGCACCGGCCCACCGGCACCGGCGACGTCCGTGTCTGGCCATCCCGTAGCCACGGCCAGGGCGTCGTCTGCATCGCGCTGAGCTCTCCGGAGGGCGAGGCACTGCTCGAGGCCCCGGCGCGGGCCCTGGAGTCGTTCCTGAAGCGGACCGACGCCGCGGTTCCACCGGGCACCGAACACCGCCACTTCGACCTCGATACGGAGCTCTCCCACATCCTGGCCGAGAACTGAGCCAGGGCCGGGAGCCGCACGCCGCCGTCCGACTCGGGGAGACGGCGTCGCGCGGACAACCTCATACGGCTGACACCGGCGCCGGTGACCACGGAATCCACCGTGGTGACCGGCGCCGGTCCGCGTGACCGGCCCCCTGCCCGCAGCCCCGGCGCCCGTACCGGCCACGCACGCTCCCGTACGCGCCTGTGCGCCCCCGGCGAGCCAGTAGAGTCGAACGGCATCGGCGGGCGCCCGCCCGCGGAAGGCCAGGGAGCGAAAGCGTGCTGATCCCTCACGACACCCGGATCGCCCTCGACGTAGTGGTCGATCTGGTGAACACCGCGCCGGAGAGCGAGCCGGAAGGGGGCTCGGCGGCCGACGGGCTCGCCGACATCGGGGCGCTCCACGCCTTCGCCGCCCGCCACCGGGTGAGCGGGGTCGGCGCGCTCGACGAGAAGGACCTGCGGGCCGTGCACCGCGTGCGGGCCCGGTTCGCCGAGGTCTTCGCGGCCGGCGACGCGCGCACCGCCGCCGGACTGGTGAACGCCCTGGTGGCGGCCGCGGGCACGACGCCCCAGCTCACCGCCCACGACGGCTACGACTGGCATGTGCACTACTTCTCGCCGGACGCCTCGCTGGCCGACCACCTGGCGGCCGACTGCGGCATGGCCCTCGCCTTCATCATCGTGGCGGGCGAGACGGAGCGGCTGCGGAGGTGCGAGGCGCCGGACTGCCGGCACGCCTTCGTCGACCTGTCCCGCAACCGCTCGCGCCGCTACTGCTCCAGCCGCACCTGCGGTAATCGCCTGCACGTGGCCGCGTACCGGGCGCGCCGCAGGGAAGCGGCCGGCTGACCGTTCACAGGATGAAGAGATCGTGCAGCGCGGCCATCAGCAGCAGGGTGCCGATGACCGAGAGGAAGATCATCAGCGGGGGCTGGGAGAGCGCGAAGAGGCAGCCGCGCGGCTCCTCGCCGGAGGGTGCGGGGGCGTCGCCCCGAGAGGTGTCCACCATTTCGGGAAGATCATGACGCAGTCCGAGGGGTGCCGCGTACCAACATGCCTCCTCACGACGGGAGTTCACCCGTCACGGGGGGATTCTTAATCGCTCCGGCGTCCGAACGTCCCGCATGTTTTCGGACCCGCGCCCCCGCTCCCCCGCCCCCCGGCGGGCCGCCCGGCTCAGACCAGTTCGCGCAGCTTCCGCAACTGGACCGCGCGGTGGACCCCGGTGCCGCCCTCGTGGCCGTTCCAGGGGTAGATCTCGATCTCCTTGGGCCCGGCCCAGTGGTTGTAGGCGGCGAAGACCGTGGAGGGCGGGCAGATGGCGTCCATCAGGGCCACCGAGTAGAGCGCCGGCACGGTCCCCCGCGCGGCGAAGCTGACGCCGTCGAAGTACCCCAGGGTGCGGAAGACCCGCTCCTCGGCGTCGTGCCGGGTGGCCAGGAACCTGACGATCTCCTGGTACGGGTCCTCGTCGGTGATCTCGACGGCCCGCCGGAAGTGCGTCAGGAACGGCACGTCGATGAACGCGGCCTTCACGTGCGGGCTGAGGGCCGCCACCGCCTGGGTGATGCCGCCGCCCTGGCTGGCCCCCTGCACCACGATCCGGGCGGGGTCGACGGACGGGTGGCTGCGGGCGACCTCGACGGCGCGCACCGCGTCGGTGAAGACCCGGCGGTAGTAGTACGTCTCCGGGTCGAGGATGCCGTTGGTCATGAAGCCGGGCGCCTGGGGGTTGGCCGCGCCGTGCGGGTCCGGGGTGTCGCCCGCCGAGTGGTGGTTGACCGCGCCCTGGCCGCGGGTGTCCACGATCAGGGCGGCCCAGCCCGCGGCCGGCCACACCACGTGGTCGAGCGGCAGCCCGCGCCCGCCGCTGTAGCCGAGGTAGTGCACGACGGCGGGCAGGGGGCCCTCGGCGCCCGCGGGCACCAGCAGCCAGGCCCGTATCCGGTGGCCGCCCCAGCCCGCGAACGACACGTCGTACGCGTCGACCGTGCTCAACGCGGCGTCGTAGGGCGTGAATTCGGCGTCCAGCGGGTGGGCGGCGGCCTCGCCGAGGGAGCGCTCCCAGAAGGCGTCGAAGTCCGCCGGCTCGTCGAGCGTGGGGCGGTAGCCGCGCAGTTGGTCCAGGGGCAGGTCGAACAGGGCCATGGGTTCTCCGTTTCGGGCGAGCGGTTCCGGCCCCGTGGATCAGGGCTTTCCGGCGCAGCGGGACGCTATGCGGCGGCGCGACACAAGGTCAAGGAACCCCGGCGGAACGATTCACCTGGTGAGACGGCGTGAGCCCGCCGCAGCGCGCGGCGGGCTCGGCGGAGCGTTCGGCTCCTGGTCTCAGATCCCGTGCTTCTTGAGAATGGCCTCGATGTCGCTGAAGTCGTCCCCGGCGCCGGCCGACTGCTTCCGCGGCTTGCCCCGCGGCTCGGCGCCCGCGGCCGGGGCGCCGGCGCC
>NZ_JAKRGC010000407.1 GCF_022347745.1 Streptomyces sp. OfavH-34-F | reverse complement strand
GGCCGCGATGTCCGAGGCGTCCGGGCGGTCCGCGCCGCGCAGGTCGGCCACCGTCCAGGCCACCCGCAGCACCCGGTCCAGGCCGCGCGCGGTGAGCAGGCCGCGTTCCATGTCGCGCTCGGCGGCGTGCAGCGCGCCGGGGGACGCCGCCAGCCTGGTCCGCAGCTCGTGTCCCGGCACCTCGCTGTTGGTCGTCCACGGGGTGCCCGCCAGCCGCTCGGCCGCCCGTTCCCTGGCGTCCCGCACGCGGGCGGCCACGGTCTCGGTGGACTCGCCGCGGCCGCCCCGGCCCATCAGGTCCTCCCGGGTGACCGGTTCGACGGCCACCCGGAGGTCCACCCGGTCGAGCAGCGGTCCGGAGAGCCTGGCCTGATAGCGCCGCACCGCGGACGGCGGGCACTCGCAGCCGCCCCCGTTCAGGGCGTGCCGTCCGCACGGGCACGGATTGGCGGCCAGCACCATCAGGAACCGGGCCGGCAGCCGCACCACCCCGGCGCTGCGTGCCACCACGACGTGCCCCGACTCCAGCGGCTGGCGCAGCGCGTCCAGCGTCTTCACGGAGAACTCGGGTGCCTCGTCCAGGAAGAGGATGCCGCGATGTGCCAGGGAGACCGCGCCCGGCCTCGGCAGCCCGTTGCCGCCGCCGACCAGCGACTGCATGGTCGCCGAGTGGTGCGGGGCGCAGTACGGCGCGCGGGAGACCAGCGGCTCGCCCGGCGGCAGGATGCCGGCCACCGAGTGGACGGCGGTCACTTCGAGGGACTCCTGCCGGGTGAGCGGCGGCAGGATCGCGGGCAGCCGTTCGGCGAGCATGGTCTTGCCCGCCCCCGGCGGACCGGTCAGCAGCAGGTGGTGGCCGCCGGCCGCGGCGATCTCCAGGGCCTTGCGGGCCCGTTCCTGGCCCGCCACGTCCGCCAGGTCCGGCCGGACGCCCTCGGCTCCCGCCGCTCCCCGGGCGAGCCCGGTGCCCAGTCCGGCGCCGGGCACCATGAGGCCGGCCAGCATCGGATCGGGCCGGCCCTCCTCGCCGGAGCGCCGTTCGTCGGGCACCGGTTCGTCGCAGAGCACCGCGATGAGCTGGCGCAGGCTGCGCACCCCGAGCACGGAGACGCCGGGCACCAGGGCCGCCTCGCCCGCCGTCTGTTCCGGGACGACGACCTGCCGGTAGCCGGCGTCGGCCGCCGCCAGGACGGCGGGGAGCACGCCCCGTACCGGCCGCACCCGGCCGTCCAGCCCCAGTTCGCCGATCATGACCACGTCGTCGATCACCGCCGGATCGATCCGCTCCGCCGCGCCGAGCACGGCGCACGCGACGGCGAGGTCGAATCCCGAGCCGGCCTTGGGCACCGAGGCCGGGGAGAGCCCCACGGTGAGCTTCTTCTGCGGCCACTGGGCCCCGGAGTTGACCACGGCCGCCCTGACCCGGTCCCGGCTCTCGATCAGGCTCTTGTCCGGCAGCCCGACCAGGGTGAACGCGGCCACCCCGGCCTCCAGGTCCGCCTGGACCTCCACCACCACGCCCTCGACGCCCACCAGGGCCACCGAGCAGGCACGCGCGAACCCCATCAGGCCACCCCCCGCGCGTGCTCGGCCAGGGGCGCGCCGCGCTCGGGGAGCACCACACCGACCAGGTCGATGCGGACCCCGCCGGGCGGCGGGCCGCCGTGCCGCTCCAGCCAGAGCGCCGCCAGCCGCCGCAGCCGGTCGGCCTTGGCCGGGCCGACCGCGGCCATCGGATGCTCGAAGGCGCCCTTCCTGCGGGTCTTCACCTCGCAGACCACGAGCGCGTCGCCGTCCATCGCGACGATGTCGATCTCACCGGCGCGACAGCGCCAGTTCCGTTCCAGTACGGACATGCCGGCCTCGGTCAGCAGCCGTACCGCCAGATCCTCGCCGTACCGCCCGAGAGCTCCCCGTGCGTTCATCTCGGCACCACCTCCGGCACCGACTCTGACGCGTTCGCCCCGCCTCAGTGGATCTTGGTGGACGAGCGGGCGATTGTGGACAACTCAGCCACCCGCAAGGTGCTCAGTCGTCCGGAAGCGGCTCAGCCGCCCGGGAGTTCGAGATCGCTCTTGTTCAGCTCCTCGATGTTGACGTCCTTGAACGTGAGGACGCGTACCTGCTTCACGAACCGGGCCGGCCGGTACATGTCCCAGACCCAGGCGTCCGCCATGGACACCTCGAAGAACACCTCGCCCTGGACGGAGTGCACCTGCATCTCGTAGTCGTTGGTGAGGTAGAAGCGCCGTTCGGTCTCGATCACGTATTTGAACAGACCGACGACATCGCGGTACTCCCGGTAGAGCTTCAGCTCCATCTCGGTCTCGTACTTCTCGAGGTCCTCGGCGCTCATTGGCATGTTCCCCTTCAGCCGTGCGTTTCCCCATTGTGCGCCAGGCTCCGGCGCCCCGGCCGCTCAGGCGCGTTCGGGAGCCAGGACCACCGGCGTACGCGGAGGACCCTCGTCGAGCAGCCTCCGGAGCAGGTCGGCGAGCCCGGTGGGGTACACCGTCTCACGGGCCGACGACAGTTCGGCGGAGGTCCACCACCTCAACCCCGAGACACTGCGGCGTTCCAGCCATGTGTGGCCGCTGGTGTCCGTGGCGGTCTGTGCCGTACGGGCCAGGAAGTACCACTCGTCCTGCTCCCAGCGCCGGCCGTCGAAGGGGAAGGAGCAGCGGCGGCGCCAGATCACCGGGCCCAGCTCGGCGGTGGTGATCCCGGTCTCCTCGGCCAGCTCGCGCAGCGCGGCCTCCTCCAGCGTCTCGCCGTCCTCCAGGCCGCCGCCCGGCGTGAACCACCAGGTGCGGGAGGGATCGTCCGGTTCGAAGCCGTGCATCAGCAGGACGCGGTCGTCCGGATCGAGGAGCACCAGCCGGGCGGCCCTGCGTATCTCAGCGGACACCGGCCGCCGCCTCGGGCTTCGCGTTCCGTCGGGGCCGGGTGGCACGGGCCGCGAGCGGGCCGTACACCGCGCCGCCGAGGATGAGGACCATGCCCACGCCCATGGCGGTCAGCTGGAGCCTCAGCGGCCCGGCGGAGGAGACGCCGCCCGGCAGCGCGGCGAACGCCTCGGGCCGGCCGATCATGGAGCCGAGCGGCCAGGCGACCGCGTCGATCCTGGCCTCCACCGAGTCGCGGGGGACCGAGCCGTGCACGGCGTCCTCCAGATGCACGCGGGAGTCCAGCGAGACGGTGCGGTCGTCGCCCAGGAGGAAGATCCGGCCCTCGGGGACCTCGGCGGTGAAGTCCTCTGCCGAGGCGCGGCCCGACGCCCGCAGATACGGTTCGTCGATGGGGATGCCGTTGACCGTGAGGCGGCCGTCCTTGCCGCAGCAGGCGATCTTGTCGCCGCCGACCCCGACGACCCGCTTCACCATGGGCAGGTTGCCCCACCCCGGGTCGGTGAACACCACCACGTCGCCGCGCCGGACCGCGTCGCCGTCCACCCGCTGGGCGAGGACCTTGTCCCCGGCGTTCACCGTGGGGGACATGGAGCCGGTGGGCACGGTGTAGGGGCGGTAGACCAGCGCTCCCCAGACGAAGCCGCCGAGGAACAGCACGCAGCCGAGGGCGACGGCCGCCCCGGAGAGCCTGGCTCCGAGACGGCCGCGGCCGGTGTCGTCATGACCTGTTGCACCCATACCGGCGTCCCCCATCGGAGATCGACAATCGCTGATCCGCCTGGGCACCCTACCCGGCGGTACGCCCGGTGGTCAGCCTCCGCCGGCGCCGGAGTACCAGCGGAAGCGCGCCCGCCAGGCCGAGGACGCCGGGTGCGGCTCCGGCGGCGGCGCTGATGCCCGGCTGGTCGAAGGTGTCCGGAACGGACAGCGCCGACCAGCGGTTCACCGGCCACGCCACCACGATGGCCCGGCCCACGACCTGGCTCACCGGCACGAAGCCCTTGTTGACGTCGTCGGTGTGGTAACGGGAGTCCGCCGAGGCCTGGCGGTGGTCGCCCATGACCCAGATCTTGCCCTCGGGCACCTTGAACGGCCCGAACGGCATGTCGTCGCAGGCGCTGTTGCCGGGGAAGATGTACGGCTCGTCGAGCGCCTTGCCGTTGACCCGGACCGGGCCGCCCTTCTTGCACTCCACGGTGTCGCCGGCGACCGCGATCGTCCGCTTGATCAGATCCTTCTCCTCGGCGGACGGCATCAGCCCGACGAAGCTCAGGAACTTCTGCGCGGCGTTGGGGTTCGGGGTCGGTTCGCCTTCAAGCCACTTGTCCGGGTCGTGGAAGACGACGACCTCGCCGCGTTCCGGTTCGGACCCGAACCACGGCGTCAGCTTGTCGACCAGGACCCGGTCACCCCGCTGGAGCGTGTTCTGCATCGACTCCGAGGGAATCGAGAACGCCTGCACCAGGAACGTCTTGATCAACAGCGCCAGGACCAGCGCGACACCGATGAGGAGGGGCAGCTCCTTCCAGAGCGGGCGGGGGTTCTTCTTCTTGCCGCCGCTGCCGGTGCCGGTGCCCTCTCCCTCCGCCCCGTCCTTGCCGGCTGAGCTGCCCTTGCCGGCCGAGCCGTCCGTGCCCTCCGCAGGGCCGTCGGTCGCGGAGACGGACGGTTCGGGGGTCCGGGCGGCGTCCTCCGGCCCCCCGGCGGCGGCCGGACCCGTACCGTCCGTATCCGTACCGTCCGGGGAGGCGGAGGGCGACCGGGCGCCGTCGGTCACGTCGCTCACGCGTCCTTCCCCACTGCGCCGGCGGCGGCCGCGGCCCGG
>NZ_JAKRGC010000406.1 GCF_022347745.1 Streptomyces sp. OfavH-34-F | reverse complement strand
AACCCCGGGGAATTGCATCAGATGCGTGATCCCTACAGGGCCCATGCCGCTGTGATGCGGGAAGTCTAGCGTCCTCGCTCTGTCCGGCACGTTGACGTGATCGAAGCTCTGACCTGGCGGTTTGGTAGCGATCAGTCATTAGATGCATGATTCTGCCCTCTAGTGAGAGGGGGTGGGGAGTGTCCGAAGGTACTCGTGAAGTCGCTGGCTCTGCTCGGTTGGAGCTGGTCTCGGGGGTGCATCTGCTGCACCCCGAGGACGCAGTGTGGGAGGCGATGCTGGCGGGATGGGCACGCCAGCAGATCGGCGGCCGTGGCCTTGCGAAGAAGACGGTGAGCGACCGTCGCAAGATCGTCGAGCAGTTCAGGGACTTCACCAACGAGTACCCGTGGAAGTGGGCGGCCGCGGACATCGACGAGTGGATGGCCGACCTGGTGATGCGCCACGACCGGGCCAAGACAACGCTGCGCACCTACCAGGGGGCCGTGGGCGTGTTCATGGACTACTTGCTCAACCCGGTCTATGGGTGGGTGGAGGTCTGTCTGGAGAGGTTCGGTACGCACCCGACGCCGATCCTGCACGACGGCAACCGGCGCGAGCACCTCGTGGACTACGAGGGCGATGAAAACCGCCGGCCGATGACGCGGGAAGAGTGCCAGCTGTTCTTCGACCACATCGACGAGCGGGTCGAGAAGGCCGTCAAGCGGGGCCGCAAGGGGGCCTTGACCGCCTACCGCGACTCCACGCTGTTCAAGACGATTTACGGGTGGGGGCTGAGAGCCTCGGAGGCGTCCGGCCTGGACGTCGTCGACCTCTACCGCAACGTGAAGGCTCCGCAGTTCGGCCGGTACGGCATGGTGCACGTCCGCAAGGCCAAGGGCACCAAGGGCTCGGGACCTCGGCGCCGGAACGTCGCCAGCATCAAGCCGTGGGCGGTCGAGGCCCTGGAGGACTACGTCGTCAACCTCCGGCCCCGCTACGGCTTCCCCGGCCACCCGGCCCTCTGGCTGACCGAACGCGGCGGCCGGCTCCGGGTCCGAGAGATCGAGGCCCGGTTCGCCCTCTACCGCGACGAGCTGGATCTCCCCAAAGAACTCGTGCCGCACTGCCTTCGGCACTCCTACGTGACGCACAACATCGAGGACGGCGTCGACCCCAGGTTCATCCAAGAACAGGTCGGCCACCTCTATGCGTCCACGACCGCCCTCTACACCGCGGTCAGCGACGACTTCGCGAACACGATGATGGTCAAGGCCATCGACCTGGCCTTCGGTAACGACTCCGGCCTCACGGGCCGGGAACGGAACGGATGACGATGACGGTCAAGCTCGACTACAAGTGGCATCTGCGCGAGGTCATGGCGACCAGGGGCATGTTCTCCACCACCGACCTGCGGCCTCTGCTGGCCGAGCGGGGTATCGACCTGTCGGCCAGCCAGGTCTACCGCCTGGTGGTCGAGACGCCGGAACGGCTCAACCTCAAGGTGCTGATGGCCCTGCTCGACATCCTCGGCTGTTCAATGGACGACCTGATCGAGCCGGTCGCCGCGGGCAGGCCCCGGGCGAACAAGGCCGCGGACGGCACCGAGACCACCGGTGTCGGCAACTTCCGGCCCAAGCGGGCCCGGATCGTCGGGCCGTCGTGACCACCATCCCGAGGACCGAGACGGACCCGAACGCGGTGATCATCGACCTCATTGCCGCCGTCGAACCTGACTTGCCGCCGCAGACGGTCCAGCAGGCGATATCTCAGGCCGTGCACGCCAAGCCGCGTGCTGTCCTCCTGGCCCGGACGCTGGAGCGCGATCCTGGGCTGCTGACCTCGGGCCGGGCCGAAGGCCCGGCTTCGGTTGAACGCCTGATCCGTCTTCTCACGCAGGCCGGCGCCGTCAACGTCGTCCGGCCGCCCTGCTCGCGCTGCGGCAGGCTGGGGCCACTCACGAACACCAACGGCTTTGGCCTGCGGACCTGTGCCCCATGCGGCGGGAGACGCCCGGACACGCCATGGGCGTGTGCCGGCTGCGGCAACAGCAAGACCCCGCGATACGGGCTGGACTGCTCCGGTCGTGAAGTATGCCGGTCCTGCTACCGGGCGGAGTGCACCGGGGATCCAGCCGCCGACCTCCTGAACTATCTCAACGGCCTCGCTCTCGGGCTCGGCGAGTCCGTGCTCCAAGAGGTGATCGCCGAGGTCACCAAGGGCAACACCTCCATCACCCGGCGCCTGCTCTGGGACGTTCAGAACCAGCCGGGCCTGCTGGCCGGGCAGGCCCACCACCACGGGCCCCGGACCCTGCTTCTGGCCGAGCGACTGCACCAGGCCGGCGCCGCCGGTGTCCCAGCACCGAAGTGCCCGCACTGCGATCGCACCGTCCGGCTCAGCCACTCCATCAAGCGGCTCCGGGTCTGCGGCACCTGCTACAACCGCTCAACAGCCAAGCCCTGCACGCACTGCGGTCGCTCCCGACCTGTCGCCGGACGCACACCCGACGGCTCGCCCATCTGCAGCGACTGCCGCGACAAGGACGCCACCTGCCAGGAGGAATGCGTCGGCTGCGGCCGTCACCGGGCCGTTTCCGCCCGCACCGAGGACGGGCCGCTCTGCAAGGCATGCCGCAAGCCGCCCACGATGCAGTGCGGCGGCTGCGGCAAGGTCCGCCCCTGTTTCCATGCCGCCGCCGGCACCCCGCGCTGCCGGGCCTGCCTGATGACACTGGAGCCCTGCACCGACTGCGGGCGCACCTTGCGCGTGGTCGCCCGGACACCTCGGGGACCGTTCTGCGAGAACTGCTGGGAGGTCGCCCCAGAGGCCCGCAAGCCGTGTCAGCAGTGCGGCACCGTCGAGAAGCTCTTCCACTACGGCCTCTGCCGCCGATGCGCCGGCGAACGGCACCTGAGGAACCTGCTGACCTCACCGGACGGCACCATCCGGCCTGAACTCGACAAGATCGTGGACGCGCTACTGAACTTCAACTCGCGACGGACACTGCTCTATCTGCGGGAGTCGGCGACCGCCACCCGTCTGGTCACCGACCTCGCCTCCGGAGCCTGCGAGCTCACCCACGAGGCCCTTGATGCCCGCAGGACCGGGCAGAGGGACATGGCCCTCGACTACTTCCGCGCCGTCCTCGTCTCCGCTGGCATCCTGCCCGTCCGCGACGAGTACATGGCCCGGCTGGAGCAGTGGATCGACCGGAAGCTCGACACGATCGACGACACCGAGGACCGCAAGCTGATCACCGCCTTCGCCCGCTGGGACCGCATCGCACGCCTGAGGCGACGATCCCGCGGCAAGCCGATATCCGCCCAAGCGGCCGACATCATCCAGACCCAGATCGTCAAGGCCATCGCCTTGCTCGACTGGATCAAGAACCAGGGCGAAACTCTGGCCACCTGCCAGCAAGCACACATCGACCTCTGGCTCACCTCCGAAGACCACCAAGGCCCCTACACCGCCAAACCGTTCGTCACCTGGGCGGTACGCAGCAAGTTCGCCTTCAACATCAGCATCCCCGCCCGCCCCCGGCGCGTCTCCCACCTCCCGCTGGACGCCGACGCACGCTGGAGGATCGCCCGTCGGCTCCTGAACGACGACTCGATCGAGACCAAGGACCGCGTCGCCGGGCTGATGGTCCTGCTCTATGGCCAGACCCCCGCCCGAACCTGCCGTCTGACCACCGCACATGTCATCCAGGACGACAAGGGCGTCGCCCTTCAACTCCACGAGATCCCATTGAGGATGCCGCCGCCTCTGGACACCCTGGTCCTCCGACTCGTCGACATCGCCGACGATCACCAGCACACCGTGACGGCGAACGAGTCCAACACACCCTGGCTCTTCCCGACCCAACAGCCGGGTAAGCACCTGACCAGCGGCCAGCTCCTCGCCCGACTCCGAAAGATCGGGCTCCCCTCCGAGTCCGGTCGTTGCGCGGCCCTGCTCGACATCTGCACCACGATGCCCGCGGGCGTCCTCGAACGGCTCCTCGGAATCAGCCCCGCCGCTGCCGACCGATGGGCCGCCGGAGCCGTCAGAGCCGCCTACGCGGCCGAGGTGGCCCGCCGATCAGACGGCTGAGACCGATTACGCAGGAATGAGCTGGACGATCCCCACCCACGGAAAGTCGCCCGTCTTGTGAAATGCGCGAACGCTCCAGCGTCCTGCCGGCACGGAAACTTGGGCCTGTTCCGGCAAGCCTTCCTGATCCGGGTACTCCACGGCCAGGTCAGCTCCGGCTACAGCGGAGTCCAGGAGAACCGCTGCCCCATCGACCTCCCAGACACCACAGTCTTCCCAGTCGGTCGCGGGGTCCTCGATGACGGCCTTGGCAGCTTCAAGCAGCTCGGCGTCAGAGTCGGCGGCCAGCCATCGCAGGAAGATGTTCTGCTCAGGGAGGTAGCAGGTCGTGGCGGGCTCGTCGGCCAACACCAGCCCGGACCCCTCGGTGCCGACCTCGACGATCCCAGCCCAGCCCTCCACGTCACATGCACGGTCGTAGTCGTCGGGAACATCGGTGCCGCCGACGATGACTCCGTCTTCCGTGCATCCGGCCCACTGGTCCAGCGCAGAGACCGGGATAACGATCAAGGGGCCACCCATCGACTGCACCCAAGCAAGATCGGCATGGAGGTGACGAGAAACGTTGCGAGATGCGGTCATGTGGTCAGTCTGCCCTTGCCCACTGACACCACCTGAAGCGCTATTCCACACAGACGAATATCCGAACCTACCGATA
>NZ_JAKRGC010000405.1 GCF_022347745.1 Streptomyces sp. OfavH-34-F | reverse complement strand
CCGGTGACCAGGGCGCACACCTCGCTCGTCGCCCCGAGCTGGAGCTGGTGGAACCGGTGCGCCACGGCGCTCGCCCCCGTCACCACCTCGACCAGGTCGGGGCCGGCCGGCTCGGCCGCGTCCTGGACCTCGCCCCCGCCCCGGACGGCAGCCGGTTCGCCGTCGCCACCCACGACGGGCGGGTGCTCGTCGTGGAGCGGGAGAGCGGCGAACTCCACGAGGTGGACCGCAGCGAGGACGGCGACGCCTCCGGTCTCGCCTGGTCGCCCGACTCCGCCTGGCTCGCCTGGTCGCACCCCGGCCCCGAGCCGCTGAGCCAGCTCAAGCTCGCCCACATCGCCGACCTCGCGGTCCACGAGGCCACCCCGCTGCGGTTCCGGGACTTCGCGCCCGCCTTCACCGCGGACGGCAAGCACCTCGCCTTCCTGTCCGAGCGCGCCTTCGACCCCATCTACGACGCGCACGTCTTCGACATGGCGTTCATCGGCTCCTGCCGGCCGCACCTGCTGACGCTCGCGGCGACCACCCCGTCCCCGTTCGGCCCGCAGCTGCACGGCAGGCCCACGGAGAAGGAGAAGGGCGGCGACGGCGAGGACAACCCCACCGCGCTGCCCATCACCCGCATCGACCTGGACGGCCTCGCCGACCGGATCGTGCCCCTTCCCGTCGAGGCCGCCGTCTACTCCTCGCTGCGGGCCGCGCGCGACGGACTGCTCTGGCTGCGCCACCCGCTCACCGGGGTCCTCGGCACCAGCGGCGCCGGACCGGACGCGCGCCGCCCCGACACCGTCCTGGAGCGCTACGACCTGGAGAAGCTGCGCTGCGAGGAACTCTCCTCCGACGTCGGCCGTTTCGAGGTCAGCGGGGACGGGAAGCGGCTCGCGATCGTCAGCCACGGCAAGCTGTCCGTCGTCCCCTCCGACAGCCGGGTGCCCGCCGGTGACGACGACCACGACGACGCCGTGACCGTCGACCTCTCCCGTATCCGCCGCATTCTCGATCCGGCCGCCGAGTGGCGCCAGATGTACGACGAGGCCGGGCGCATCATGCGGGACAACTTCTGGCGCTCCGACATGGGCGGCGTCGACTGGGATGGCGTCCTGGACCGCTACCGCCCGGTGCTGGAACGCGTCGCGACCCACGACGACCTCATCGACCTGCTCTGGGAGGTCCAGGGCGAGCTGGGCACCTCGCACGCCTACGTGACCCCGCCCGGCGGGTGGCGCGACGAGGCCGCCCGGCAGGGGCTGCTCGGTGCCGACCTGTCCCGCGCGGAGGACGGCACCTGGCGCGTCGACCGCGTGCTGCCCTCGGAGACCTCGGACCCGGCGGCCCGCTCGCCGCTCGCCGCGCCCGGCGTCGCCGTGCGGGCCGGGGACGCGATCGTGGCCGTGGACGGGCAGCCCGTCGACGCGCTGACCGGGCCCGCGCCGCTGCTCACCGGCTCGGCCGGCAAGCCCGTCGAGCTGACCGTCGTCCCGGCGGGCGGGGGCGACCGGCGCCATGTCGTCGTCGTGCCCGTCGCCGACGAGGAGGCCCTGCGCTACCACGCGTGGGTCGCCGACCGGCGGGCGTACGTGCACGAGCGGTCCGGCGGCCGGCTCGGCTACCTTCACGTCCCGGACATGGTCGGCTCCGGCTGGGCCCAGGTCCACCGCGACCTGCGCACCGAGATGGCGCGCGAGGGCCTGGTCGTGGACGTCCGGGAGAACCGGGGCGGCCACACCTCGCAGCTCGTCGTGGAGAAGCTGGCCCGCCGCATCGTCGGCTGGGACCAGCCGCGCGGCATGCGCCCCGCCAGCTACCCGGGCGACGCGCCGCGCGGACCCGTGGTGGCCGTCGCGAACGAGTTCTCCGGCTCCGACGGCGACATCGTGAACGCCGCGATCAAGGCACTGAAGATCGGCCCCGTGGTCGGCGTACGCACCTGGGGCGGCGTCATCGGCGTCGACAACCGCTACCGGCTCGTGGACGGCACGCGGGTCACCCAGCCGAAGTACGCGTTCTGGCTGGAGGGTTACGGGTGGGGCGTCGAGAACTACGGCGTCGACCCGGACGTGGAGGTCGTGATGACCCCGCGCGACCACGCGGAGGGCCGCGACCCGCAGCTGGACGAGGCGGTGCGGATCGGGCTGGAGTCGCTGGAGCGGGTGCCGGCGAAGGTGCCGCCGGCGGTGCCGGAGGTCTCGGGGCGCTGAGGTGAGGCGGGCGGAGGGCGGGGCGGGACTTCTCCGCCCCGCCCTCCGCCCGCCCCGGATAGGCTGTGCGCGACGGATCATCCGAGACCCAAGGAGCGCGCAAGCAAATGGCAGGAGAACCCCAACCCGACTGCCTGTTCTGCAAGATCGTCTCGGGCGAGATCCCGGCCACCATCGTCCGTGAGACCGAGACGACCGTCGCCTTCCGCGACATCAACCCGCAGGCACCCACCCACGTCCTCGTCATCCCCCGGCTCCACCACCCCGACGCCGCCTCGCTGGGCGCCGCCGAACCGCAGGTCCTCGCCGACGTGCTGTGCGAGGCGGGCAACGTCGCCGCGGACGAGAAGATCGACGCGACCGGTTACCGGGTCGTGTTCAACACCGGGGCCGGGGCGGGCCAGACCGTCTTCCACGCCCACGCCCACGTACTGGGCGGACGCGGTCTGGAATGGCCGCCCGGATAATGTCCGCACGCGAACTCGTCGTGCTCGGGACCGCCAGCCAGGTCCCGACACGGCACCGCAACCACAACGGCTATCTGCTGCGCTGGGACGGCGAGGGCATCCTCTTCGACCCCGGCGAGGGCACCCAGCGCCAGATGCTGCGGGCCGGGGTCGCCGCGCACGACATCGACCGGATCTGCGTCACGCACTTCCACGGCGACCACTCGCTGGGCCTGGCCGGGGTGATCCAGCGGATCAACCTCGACCAGGTCCCGCACCCGGTGACCGCCCACTACCCGGCGAGCGGGCAGCACTTCTTCGACCGGCTGCGGTACGCCACCGCCTACCGCGAGACCGTGAAGCTGACCGAGGCCCCGGTCGCCGCCGACGGACCGCTGGCCACCACCGCCGCGTACACGCTCGACACCCGCCGGCTGTCGCACCCCGTCGAGTCCTTCGGCTACCGGCTCACCGAGCCGGACGGGCGGCGGATGCTGCCCGCGAAGCTCGCCGAACACGGCATCGCCGGACCGGACGTCGGACGCCTCCAGCGCGAGGGCGCCCTCGGCGGCGTCACCCTCGACGACGTCTCCGAGCACCGGCGCGGACAGCGGTTCGCGTTCGTCATGGACACCAGGCTCTGCGACGGCGTCCACGCCCTCGCCGAGGGCTGCGACCTGCTGGTCATCGAGTCCACGTTCCTCGAACCGGACCGCGCCCTGGCCGCCGACCACGGCCACCTGACCGCCGCGCAGGCAGCCGGCGTCGCGCGCGAGGCGGGCGTACGGCACCTCGTCCTCACGCACTTCTCGCAGCGCTACCCGGAGCCCGAGGCCTTCGAGGCCGAGGCCAGGGCCGCCGGGTACGAGGGCGAACTGACGGTCGCCCGCGACCTGATGCGCATCCCGGTCCCGCGCCGCCACCCGTAACACCCGCCACACCCAGCCCCCCACCCCCGAGCACCACCCGTGAGCGAGAACCACCATGCACCTCCCCAAAGCGGAACTCCACCTCCACATCGAGGGAACCCTCGAACCGGAACTGGCCTTCGCACTCGCCGCGCGCAACGGCGTGACCCTGCCGTTCGCGGACACCGAGGCCCTGCGCACCGCGTACCTCTTCGAGGACCTGCAGAGCTTCCTCGACCTCTACTACGCGCTGATGGCGGTGCTGCGGACGGCGGACGACTTCACCGAACTCGCCGACGCGTACCTGGCCCGCGCCGCCGCCCAGGGGGTGCGCCACGCCGAGATCTTCTTCGACCCACAGGCCCACACCGCGCGCGGTGTCCCCCTCGCCGCCGTCGTCGAAGGGCTCGGACGGGCGCTGGAGCGCAGCGAGGAGAAGCACGGGATCTCCACCCAGCTGATCATGTGCTTCCTGCGCGACCGGTCCGCCGAATCGGCCCTGGAGACCCTGGAGGCCGCCCGGCCGCACCTGCACCGGATCAGCGCCGTCGGCCTGGACTCCGCCGAGGTCGGCCACCCGCCCGCCAAGTTCCGCGAGGTGTACGAGCGGGCCGGGGAACTCGGGCTGCGCAAGGTCGCCCACGCGGGGGAGGAGGGCCCGCCCTCCTACATCCGCGAGGCGCTCGACGAACTGGGCGTGGAGCGGATCGACCACGGGCTGCGCTGCATGGAGGACCCGGATCTGGTGAAGCGGCTGGTCGCCGAGCGCGTCCCGCTCACGCTGTGCCCGCTGTCCAACGTACGGCTGCGCGCGATCGACACGCTGGAGCAGCACCCGCTGCCCGCCATGCTGGAGGCCGGGCTGCTGTGCACGGTCAACTCCGACGACCCCGCCTACTTCGGCGGGTACGTCGGGGACACCTTCCACGCCGTCCACGAGGCGCTCGGCCTGGACCGCGAACAGCTGCGCACGCTGGCCCGCAACTCCTTCCGGGCGGCCTTCCTCGACCACGACGAGGAGCGCAGGGCGCGCTACCTGTCGGAGGTCGAGGAGTACGCGTTCGACTGACCGCCGCCCGCCGGGCCGGCCGTGCGGAACGCGCTCCGGGCCGGCCGCCTGCGGCGCAGCACCGGGTTGCTGATCTCCGTGACGGCCTGCTCCGGCGCGCCCACCTTGGGCACGGCGCCCGGCACCGCGCCGGTGGTGACGGCGAGCA
>NZ_JAKRGC010000404.1 GCF_022347745.1 Streptomyces sp. OfavH-34-F | reverse complement strand
CGCACCCGCTCGGCGAGCGACGCGGCCGCCGCCTCCGCCAGGGTCGCCCCATGGGCGCCCGCCTCCACCAGGGCGGCCTCGCGACCGGCCGCCGGGCGCGGCTCCCAGCGCTCGGTGAACACCGGGTCGACGCCGTGGTCGGGGCCCGCCGTCCGTGCGTGACCGGGAACGCCGAGCACCCGCAGCCCGTGCAGCGCCCGGCTGCGCTCCAGGTCCCCCGGGTCGGTGAGGTCGAGCTCCACGCTGCGCGGCGCGCCGGACAGCCCGAGCCGGTCCAGCAGCGCCGCCACGTCGTGGACGAGCGGCGGGGCCGGGGTGTCCGGGTGCAGCCGCCCGGTGCGCCCGCCGCCGCAGGCCGCGAGGATCTCGACGACCACGGGGTGGGTGCCCTCGCGGAGTGCGCCCCGGACCGTCCACGGCAGCGGGCCGTCCAGATCGTCGGTGATCAGCGCGCCCGCGAGCCCGTCCAGCACGTCGATCCGCGCAGTCCGGGGATGGCCGCGCAGCGCGGTCAGCCCCTCCGTGAGGCTGCGGGCCGCGACGAGGTCGGCCGTCGAGACCGGCACCTTGCGGGCGCGCAGCCGCTCGACCACCGCCCGCAGCAGCCGGTCCGCCGCCTCCTGCGGGCCCCGCTCCCATACGTCCTGGTAGAAGCCGGGGGACGGCATCCCCGATTCGTACCCCGTGAAGGCGTCCAGCCGGCGGAACGAGTACGGCACGAGGAAACTGCCCGCGTCCGCCCCGGCCGGCGGCTGCGGCACCAGCGGCCAGCCGTCCGCACCGCACTCCGCGGCGTCTTCCCCGGCCGGGCCGCCCATGGCCGCGAGCCCGCGGAGCGCCGGCTGGTGGAAGCCGCCGGTCACCACCAGGACGGGCCCGCCGTCCGCCGCGGCCACCGCCGCCCGCACCCAGGACGCCATGTACGCCTCGCGCGCCCGGTCCCCGGCGTCCGCCTCCGCGTCGCCGCGCACCAGCGCGAAGTAGGCGTCGAGCCGTTCCGCGACCCCCTCGTCCGGCCCGACCTCGAACAGGCGGTCCCAGAGCGCGTCCGGCGCATCCACCGCGAACGTCCGGCACAGCCGCTCGGTGGCCTCGGCGTACCGGATCTCGGCGTCGGCGTACCGGTTGCCGCGCTCCGCGAACGCCGGATGCCAGGCGGGCAGGTCGATGAAACGGACCTCCGCACCGGCCGCCCGGCCCGCCCGCAGCGCCACCCACTCCGGGGAGTAGTCGCACAGCGGGGCCCAGGACGTGGCCGAGCGCCGCTCGTCGCGGTAGTGGCTGAACACCGCGACGGGCAGCTCGTGGCCCAGGAGCAGCTCGTCCAGCCGGGCGTTCATCTCCGCCGGCCCCTCCACCAGGACGTGCGCGGGGCGGAGCCGTTCGATGGTGCGCTCGACGAGCCGGGCGCAGGCGGGGGAGTGGTGGCGCACCCCGAGGAACACGGCGGTCATCAGCCGTCCAGCAGATGGCGCGCGTCGTACAGGGCCTGCCACTGCGGGGTGCGCCGGCGCCCCGCCTGCTGCTCCAGATAGCGCCGCAGCCGGGCCAGGTCGTCCGGGCTGTCCTTGGCCGCCGTGCCCGCGAGGCAGGCGACGACGTCGGCCGCGTTGCCCGGCTCGCCGCGCAGGTACCAGCCGCGCACCCCCACCGCGTGGGCCACCGACACGGCCTCCGCGGTGCTCATCACGGCCGTCGGCCGGTCACCGCCGCCGCGGCCGTCCTGCGCCCCGGCGCCCGCCCGCAGTTCGCGGAAGGTGGCGACCAGGACCTCCAGCACGTCCCGGTCGGGCGGCGGCCCGACACCGGAGTTCGCCAGCAGCCGGGCCACCTCGGCCTCCACCAGCTCCAGTTCGGTGTCGAGGTCGGGGATCGGGAACACGGTCTCGAAGTTGAACCGGCGCTTGAGCGCCGCGCTCATCTCGTTGACCCCCCGGTCGCGGGTGTTGGCCGTCGCGATGACGTTGAAGCCCTGCCGGGCGAAGACCATGCCGTCCGGGCCGGACAGTTCGGGGATCGCCACGACCCGCTCCGAGAGCAGCGACAGCAGCGAGTCCTGGACCTCCAGCGGACAGCGGGTGATCTCCTCGAAGCGGACGAGCCGTCCCTCCGCCATGCCGCGCAGCATCGGCGCGGGCACGAGGGAGCGGGTCGAGGGCCCCTCGGCGACCAGCAGCGCGTAGTTCCAGCCGTACTTGATCTGGTCCTCGGTGGTGGCCGCGCCGCCCTGCACGGTGAGCGTCGAGTCCCCGCTGACGGCGGCGGCGATCAGCTCGGACAGCAGCGACTTGGCGGTGCCCGGCTCCCCGACGAGCATCAGTCCCCGGCTGGTCGCCAGCGTCACCAGCGCCCGGTCCACGAGCGACGGATTCCCGACGAACTTGCGGCCGATCCCGGCCTCCGGATCGCCCACCACGAACCGCCGCGCGGCGCGCAGGCTCAGCTCCCAGCCCGGCGGCCGGGGGTCGCGGTCCGCCTCCCGGAGCGCGGCCAGCTCGGCCGCGTACCGCACCTCGGCCGGTGGCCGCTGGACCCCGGACGCGGGGCCCGCGCCGGTCCTTTCCTCGCGCACCGTCATGACGCGGCGCCCTCGGTGAGCGCGGTCAGGTCGGCGAGCAGCTCGGACGCGGTCACCGCGTCCAGTTCGCCGAACCGCAGGTCGTGGGGGCGGCTCGGCCAGTAGTCGGTCGGGTCGTCGGCCAGCCAGACGGTCTCCAGGGTCTGCTCCGGGAACATGTCCACCATGCCGACCGCGATGCCCTCGTCCAGGGCGACCACCAGATGGCGGTGGTCCGCCAGCCGCTTGGAGATCCACCGCTCCACGCCGTTGTCCAGCGGGGTGCCGCGCTGCCAGCCGTACCGCTCCAGGCCGAGCAGCCTGCCCGTGGGGACCTTGATCCCCTCGAAGCGGGTCAGCCGGTGTCCGGCTGCCTCCGCACCGGTCAGCGTGAACACCGGGCGTCCGAGCTGCGGGAACGGCTGCAGGATTTCGTAGTCCGCGAACACCTCCGACCAGGCGGTCACCGCCCCGCCCAGGTCCAGCGGGTGGGCGAGACGTACGGACGCCTCCTCCGGCAGCGTGAAGGCGTCGTCCTCGACGTCCGCGAACGTCCGGTCCTCCGCCACCCGGAACGCCGTGGTCGCCCCGTCCGCCTCGCCCAGCCACACCAGCCGGCGCACCAGGTGCCACATCAGCGGGTGGCCGACGAACAACTCGGTGAACTCCCGCGCCGTCCAGGACCGGCCCGCCACCATGGCGGCCTCCAGCCGGCGCACCTGGTCCGACGCGATCGTCCGGACGTCCTTCTTCAGCGCCATGAACCGCTTGCGCTCGGCCGGTGCCAGCTCGGCGTCGTCGCGGGCGCCCGGCTTGGGAAGGTCCTTGCGGCGCTTGCCGTCCCCGTCCAGGACGTAGGGCCGCAACTGCTCGTCGAAGCCCACCGTGAACGTCCGGCCGCCGTAGTCGATGACCGTGGAGCCCTGCTCGTCCAGGCCCAGGTCGGGCACCAGCCGGTCCGAGAGCTGCTCGCCCGTCAGCCCGAGGCCCGCCGCGACCTCGGCGATCTTCTCCCCGGCGCGCACCTTGAGCGCCTTGAACTTCACCCGCTGGGAGATTCCGTGCAGATGGAGCAGCGCCGTGTCGCTGCCGATCGCCGCCAGCACGCTCAGGCCCTCCACCGCGCGGTGATGGGCGCTCTCACCGGGCCAGGCCCGGATCACCGGCGTCAGCCGGCGCACCGTGTCGTCGTCGCCCAGCACACCCAGGGCGTGCAGCGCCCACGCCCCCTTGGCGGGCAGCAGCGCGGCGCGCCACTGCTCGAACAGGGCCCAGGCGAACGCCGCCGCCGAGGCCGGGTCCACCGTGCGCAGCACATCGGCGAGCCCCGGGTACGGCTCGCCCGGCTTGGACAGGGCCAGCATCGTCACGACGTGGCGGACCGACTCGTCGGGCAGGGCTCCGCCCGAGGCGACCGCGATCTGCGGGAGCAGCGCGGGGTCCGCCCAGTCCGGCAGCTCCGGCATGGTCGGGGGCAGCGCCCGCTCCAGCGGGTCGGCGGCCAGCAGCGCGTCCACCGCGTCCGCCGCCCGTTCGCCGTACCGCGCACCGGCCGCGCGGACCACCGCGTCGCCGTGCGCGGCGGCGATCAGGAGCAGCGCCTGCTCGGCGGCCCGCCGGGCGGCACCGGCCTTGCCGACGGCGTCGGGCACCAGCATCGGCGCCGCCCGGACGCCGTGCCGTTCGAACCAGGAACGGGCCACCGAGGCCGTGGACTTGAGGCGCACCGCCCAGTCGGCCATGTGCTGGGCGATCCGCACGTCGACGAAGGGCAGCAGCAGCGGGGCGAGTCCGCCGGGCTGGCGGGGCACCACGCGCAGCAGCAGGGGCAGGGCGGCGAGGCCGAAGCGGGCGGCCACCGGCTTGAGCGTGTCGAGGCCGTCCCACAGATCGGTGGGATCCCAGTCGGCGAGCAACGGCGCGACCCGCTCCTCGGGCCCCTGGACGTAGATCCACGTCGAGCGCAGGTCCGATCCGCAGACCCCGTAGCGCGGCGAGGACAGCACCCGGTCCCAGTCGTCCACCGACTCCCGTCGCGTGTACCAGCTGCTGGTGGCCGCCCAGTCCTCCCGCTCGCCGTCCTGCCACAGCACGGCGGGCTCGCCGGCGGCCGTCAGTCCGGCGACGACCGGGGGCTTGGCCTTGCGCCGGGGCCGGGTCCACGGCGGGCTCGTCAGCACGGCCGGCAGGGCGTCGGCCGGGGCGTCCGCGAGGCGGCC
>NZ_JAKRGC010000403.1 GCF_022347745.1 Streptomyces sp. OfavH-34-F | reverse complement strand
CCGCCTCCGGGTCACCGGCGATCAGCCGCAGCGCGGCGGAGGCGGCCGGGTCGACGGTCGTGGCGCGCAGTTCGGCGACGAGCGCGGCGACGGACAGCGGGCGGCGCGGGCGGCCGGTGACGTCCCTGGGTTCGACGCCGAGTTCGGCGAGGAAGCGGGAGGGCTGGTCGCCGTCGTCGGCGGGGGCCTTGACCGCGGTGACGACCAGGCGTTCGCGGGCCCGGGTCGCCGCCACGTAGAACAGCCGCCGCTCCTCCGCGAGCAGGGCGCCGGGGGTGAGGGGTTCGGCGAGCCCGTCGCGGCCGATGCGGTCCGCCTCCAGGAGCGAGCCGCGGCGGCGCAGGTCCGGCCAGAGCCCCTCCTGCACGCCCGCGACGACGACCAGGCGCCACTCCAGGCCCTTGGAGCGGTGGGCGGTCATCAGCCGCACGGCGTCGGGCCGCACCACGCGCCGGGAAAGGGTGTCGGCCGCGATGTCCTGGGCGTCCACCTCCTCCAGGAAGTTCAGCGCGCCCCGGCCGCCGGTGCGCTGTTCGGCGCGGGCGGCCGTGTCGAACAGGGCGCACACCGCGTCGAGGTCCCGGTCCGCGTTGCGCCCGGCGGCGCCGCCGCGCAGGGCCGCGCGCTCCAGCCGGTCGGGCCACGGGGTGCCGGACCACAGCGCCCACAGGGCCTCCTCCGCCGTGCCGCCGGCCTCCAGCAGTTCGCGGGCGGTACGCAGCAGGGAACCGAGCCGCTGGGCGCCCCGCGCGTACGAGGGGTCGTGCGTCACCAGCCGCTCCGGTTCGGCGAGCGCACGGGCCAGCAGGACGCCGGAGGGCGCGGGCACCCGGCTGCCGGCGGCCCGCTCCTCGTCCCGCAGAGCCCGCCCGAGCCGGCGCAGATCGGCGGCGTCCATGGCCCCGAGGGGCGAGGCGAGCAGGGTGAGCGCGGTCTCGGTGTCGAGCCAGGGGGCGGGGTCGGAGACATCGGCGGGGTCGGTGGGGTCCGGGGTTTCGGCCGTCCCCCGGGCAACCATCTCCGGGGCCTCGGTCGCCGGCCCCGCTCCCCCGGTGGTCAGCGCCGCCGTGGCCACCGCGCGCAGGGCCGTCAGGAGCGGGCCCACCGCCGGTTCGTGGCGCAGCGCCAGGTCGTCGCCGTCCACCTCCAGGGGGACGCCCGCCGAGGTCAGGGCCCGGCGCAGGGCGGGCAGCGTGCGGCCGCCGGCCCGGACGAGGACCGCCATCTCGTGCCACGGCACGCCGTCCTCCAGATGCGCGCGGCGCAGCAGGTCGGCGATGTTCTCCAGCTCCGTGGAGGCGGTGGGATAGGTGTACGCCTCGACGGAGCCGCCCTCGCGGACCGCGCCCAGTTCGCGGTGGGCGCGGACCTTCGCCGCGGGCAGCCGGGTGAGCGGCATCCGCCGGGTGAGCAGCCGGGTGGCGGCGAGCAGCCGGTCGCCGGAGCGGCGCGAGGTGGTGAGGACGCCGACCGGAGCGGGGGCGCCGTCCGCGCGCCGGAACATCTCGGGGAAGTCCAGGATGCCGTTCACGTCGGCGCCCCGGAACGCGTAGATCGACTGGTCCGGGTCGCCGAAGGCGATCAGGTCCCGCCCGCCGCCGCCCCCCGGGGTGCTGCCCCGGTTGCCGGCCAGCGCGTGCAGCAGCCGGACCTGGGCGGGGTCGGTGTCCTGGTACTCGTCGACGAAGACCGCGTCGTACGTCCCGGCGAGGCGCGCGGACACCTCGGGGCGCTCCGCGAGCAGCACCGCGCGGTGCACCAGCTCCGCGTAGTCGAGCACCCCCTGGGCGTCCAGCACGTCGAGGTATTCGGCGAGGAAGCGGGCGGCGGCGCCCCAGTCGGGCCGGCCGGTGCGCCGGGCGAAGGCGGCGAGGGCGTCCGGGCCGAGGCCCAGTTCGCGGCTGCGGGCGAGCACGGCGCGCACCTCGTCGGCGAAGCCGCGGGTGGTCAGGCAGGCGCGCAGCTCGTCGGGCCAGCGGATGTGCGGGCGCCCCTCCTTCTCCAGGTCGAGCTGGCCGGCCAGCAGGTCGCGCACGGTCACGTCCTGCTCCGGCCCGGACAGCAGCCGCAGCGGGTCCGCGAAGAGGTCGGCGTCCTGGTGGGCGCGGACCAGGGCGTAGCAGAAGGAGTGGAAGGTGGTGGCCTGCGGGCCGCGGGCGGCGCCGAGCCGGGCAGCCATCCGGTCGCGCAGTTCGACGGCCGCCTTGCGGCTGAAGGTGAGGACGAGGACCCGGGCCGGGTCGGCGCCCTTGGCGATGCGGGCGGCCACGGCTTCGACGAGCGTGGTCGTCTTGCCGGTGCCCGGTCCGGCGAGGACCAGCAGCGGTCCGCCGGGGTGGTCAACCACGGCGCGCTGTGCCGCGTCCAGGAGAGGGGGCTCCACCGAACCCGGCAGGGTGCGCACCAGACGGTACGGGCCCGTGGTCCCCGGCCGTGCGTCACGGTGAGGACTGTGCCGGGTGGTGGAGGAGGTGCTCACGTGGGTTCGCCGGTCCTGGTGGGTGTACGGGTGGTGAGAGCGGGGAAGCGGCCGCGAACTGAAGACGCTACTCCGGCGCGCCCCCGGAATGCGCCGGGACGCCTGCGGGACTCGTCACGTTCGGCGCGTCGGCGCCCGCACCGACCCGGCTGCGCCCGATCCGCGCCCGGATGGCCGAAGCTGTCAGGTGTGAGCTCCCCCACCGCCGGCGGTCGCGTCCGCCGGGCCGCCCGTCACGCCGTCCCACCGTGCGCGCCGCATGTCCAGGCGCGGGAGGTGGCCCTCCGCGCTCGCGGGGGCCTCGCGCAGCGGGGTGTTCTCCTCGCGGTAGTGGTCCAGGGCGCGCAGCTCGTGGCCGGGCAGCAGCCTGCCGTCCGACCGCACCACGCGCCACCACGGCACGGCACCCCCGTACAGCGCCATGACCCGGCCGACCTGGCGCGGTCCGCCCTCGTCCAGCCACTCCGCGATGTCGCCGTACGTCATGACGCGGCCGGGCGGGATCAGTTCGGCGACGTCGAGCACGCGCTCCGCGTACTCCGGCAGCGCGTCGCCCGTCGGGTGTTCGCTCATCCGCCCCATCCTGCCGTACGCCACCGACAGCCCGGCCGGTGCCGTGTCCGCGCGCGCACGCAGCGTGCGCACGCCGCGAAAGTTGCGTATCTTGCGCTTCGCACGCCTCCGCATCGCACCCTGATGCCCCCCTGCGTCCATCGGCCGTGCCACCATCGTGCGGGCGGTGACCGGTGATACGAGAACACGAAGACCAACCAGAGGCGACGAAGGAGCAGGGCGTGCAGCCACCGAAGGCGGCCGACGCCTCTGACGCGGAGCCGCGTCCGGACAAGGACGCGGAGAGTCCCGCCGGGCACCCGGCGGGCTCGACGCTCGCCTCCGCCGACGCCGCGCAGGCCGAGCGGGTCTCCGGCGACGAACCGCTGCTGCCCGCCCGGGTGCACCGCCCCTCCGACCTGCTGCGCCTGCTCGTCGGGGTGCTGGCGGTCGTGGTGCTGTTCTCCGTCGCCGCCTTCGCCCACGGCACGACCACCGGTCTCGAGGAGGACATCAACAAGGGCACCGGCCAGGCCCCCGACCTGCTCATCAAGCTGGCCGGGCTGGTCTCCAGCATCGCCGTGCTGCTCGTCCCGGTCGCCTTCGCCATCGAGCGGCTGATCAAACGCGACGGGCTGCGGATCGCGGACGGGGTGCTGGCCGCGGTGCTGGCGCACGGCGTGACGCTCGCCACGGACCTGTGGGTCGCCAAGTCCGCCTCCGACACCGTGCAGGACGCGCTGACCCAGCCGCAGCCCGGCGACGCGTTCTCCGATCCGGTGCACGGCTACCTCGCGCCCGTGATCGCGTACATGACGGCGGTCGGCATGGCGAGACGGCCGCGCTGGCGGGTCGTGCTGTGGATGGTGCTGCTGCTGGACGCCTTCGCCATGCTGGTGGGCGGCTACACGACGCCGTTCTCCATCGTGCTGACGGTGCTGATCGGCTGGACGGTGGCGTACGGCACGCTGTACGCGGTCGGCTCGCCGAATGTCCGCCCGACCGGCCAGCACCTGATGGCGGGACTGCGGCACGTCGGCTTCCGGCCGGTCACCGCGATGCGGGCCGAGGACGCGCCCGACTCCGGCGACCAGAGCGACCGGGGGCGCCGCTATCAGGTCTCGCTGGAGGACGGGCCACCGCTCGACGTCACCGTGGTGGACCGGGAACAGCAGGCCCAGGGGTTCTTCTACCGGGTGTGGCGCAGGCTCACGCTGCGCGGGTTCACCCAGCGCCGGTCCATCCAGTCGCTGCGCCAGGCGCTGGAGCAGGAGGCGCTCCTCGCGTACGCGGCGATCGCCGCCGGGGCCAACGCGCCCAAGCTCATCGCCACCAGCGAGCTGGGCCCGGACGCCGTGATGCTGGTCTACGAGCACATCGGCGGCCGGTCCCTGGACGCCCTGGAGGACGCCGAGATCACCGACGAGGTGGTGCGGGGTGCCTGGCGGCAGGTGAAAGCCCTCCAGTCGCGCCGGATCGCGCACCGCAGGCTCACGGGCGACGCCATCCTGGTGGATCGTTTCGGCAAGGTGTTCGTCACCGATCTGCGCGGCGGCGAGATCGCGGCCGGTGATCTGGTGCTCCGGATGGACATCGCGCAGCTGCTCACCACCACGGGTCTGCGGGTGGGCCCGGAGCGGGCCGTGGCCGCCGCGCTCGCCGTCCTCGGCCCCGACGCGGTCGCCGACTGCCTGCCGCTGCTCCAGCCGATCGCGCTCAGCCGGTCCACCCGCGCGCAGCTGCGCCGGCTCGCCCGCGAGCGGTCCC
>NZ_JAKRGC010000402.1 GCF_022347745.1 Streptomyces sp. OfavH-34-F | reverse complement strand
CCCCCCAGCGCCGCCGCCTCCAGCGCGCAGCCCAGCGCCACCGTGACGCCCGCCCCGCCGTGGCCGTAGTTGTGGACCAGGCGGGCGCCCCCCGGCAGCGCCTCCGCCTCGATGCGCACCCCCGCGTCGCGAGCCGGGCGCAGCCCCACCCGGTGGCCGAGCACCCGCGCCCGCGCGATCTCCGGGCGCACCCGCGCGCAGCGGGCCACGATGTCCTGCGCCGTACGGGGGTCGGGCTCCGCGGACCAGTCGTCGGTGGCCGCCGTGCCGCCGAGCACCAGCCGGCCGGGCTGCGGGAAGAAGTACGTGGTCTCGCTCGACGCCGGATCGGCCTCGGTGAACCACTCCCGTATCCCCGGGTTCTCCACGAGCACCAACTGCCCGCGCACCGGCCGCATCCCCGCGTCCGGGACCAGCTCGCGGGCACCGAGCCCGGCGCAGTTGACCACCGTGTCCGCCTCCGCCGCAGCCTCCCCGAACGAGGTCACCGCGCGCCGCTCCACCGCGCCCCCGGCCGCCCGCACCCGCCCCTCCAGCCACGCCAGGTGCACCGGCATGTCGATGAGCGGCAGCCGGCACCGCAGCCCCTCGGCGCTCTCCACCGCGTCCGTCAGCTCCCGCGCCCACGGCCCCAGCCCGGACAGGCGCTCCCCGCGGTGCAGCCCGTCCACCAGCCGTACGCCGGTCTCCTCCGGGCGCGCCGCCAGCTCCTCGTACCGCCGCAGCGTGGTCAGCGACCAGTCGCCGACCCGGTCCAGCGGCTCGATCCGGTACGGCCACCACAGGGCGCCCGCCACCGCGGACGTCGTCCCGTCGGCCGGTTCCCGGGACCACACCCGCACCCGGTGCCCCCGCTCGGCCAGCACCAGCGCGGTGGTCAGCCCGCTGACCCCGCCCCCCACCACGACCACGTCCGCCACGGCTGCCCGCCTCCCGCTGCCCGACCCGTTCTTCCTGGCGGGACTCTAGGGCCTGTCCGGCGGATCACGGCCGGGGGCCCACCCGACCCTGGTCCACCGGACCGGCCCTGAGCGCTCCGCCCGCCGTCCCCCGGACCGCGCCGACTAGGATCGGCACCCTGATGACTGCCACCCTCGTCGCCAAGGACCTCGCCGCCGGACACGGCGACCGCACGCTCTTCGCCGGGCTCGACCTCGTCGTCGCCCCCGGGGACGTGATCGGTCTCGTCGGAGTCAACGGCGCCGGTAAATCGTCGCTCCTGCGGCTGCTCGCCGGGCTCGACCAGCCGGAGGAGGGCGAGCTGCGGCTCTCCCCGCCCACCGCCACGGTCGGCCATCTGCCGCAGGAACCGGAGCGGCGTCCCGGCGAGACCGTACGGGAGTTCCTGGCCCGCCGCACCGGGGTCGCCGACGCGCAGGCCGCGATGGACGCGGCCACGCAGGCCCTGGTGGACGGCGCGCCCGGCGCGGACGACGCCTACTCCGAGTCCCTGGAGCGCTGGCTCTCCCTCGGCGGCGCGGACCTGGACGAGCGGGCCGAGGAGACCGCCGGCGAACTCGGCCTCACCGTCGGCCTCGACCTGCCGATGACCGCCCTCTCCGGCGGCCAGGCGGCCCGCGCCGGACTCGCCTCGCTGCTGCTGTCGCGCTACGACGTCTTCCTGCTGGACGAGCCCACCAACGACCTGGACCTGGACGGCCTCGAACGGCTGGAGAAGTACGTCTCCGGGCTGCGGGCCGGCACCGTCCTCATCAGCCACGACCGCGAGTTCCTCATGCGCACGGTGACCAAGGTCCTCGAACTCGACCTGGCCCAGCAGCAGATCAACCTCTACGGCGGCGGCTACGCGGCGTACCTGGAGGAGCGCGAACGCGCCCGCCGGCACGCCCGCGAGGAGTACGAGGAGTACGCCGACAAGCGCTCGGCGCTGGAGAGCCGCGCCCTGATGCAGCGCTCCTGGATGGACAAGGGCGTCAAGAACGCCCGCCGCAAGGCCACCGACTCCGACAAGATCGGCCGCAAGTTCCGCAGCGAGTCCAGCGAGAAGCAGGCCGCAAAGGCCCGGCAGACCCAGCGCATGATCGAACGGCTCGACGTGGTGGACGAGCCGCGCAAGGAGTGGGAGCTGCGCATGGAGATCGCCTCCGCGCCCCGCTCCGGGTCGGTCGTCGCCACCCTGCGCGAAGCCCGCCTGGTGCGCGGCGACTTCACCTTCGGTCCCGCCTCGCTGCAGATCGACTGGGCGGACCGGGTCGCCATCACGGGCGCCAACGGCTCCGGCAAGTCCACCCTGCTGGCCGCGCTCCTCGGCCGCCTCCCGCTGGACTCGGGACACGCGAGCCTGGGCTCCGGCGTGGTCGTCGGCGAGGTGGACCAGGCGCGGAAGCTGTTCCACGGCTCGGAGAGCCTGCTGGAGGCGTTCTGTGCGGCGGTGCCGGAGACGGAGCCCGCCGACGTACGCACCCTGCTCGCCAAGTTCGGGCTGCGCGCCGACCATGTGATGCGCCCGGCGACCACGCTCTCGCCGGGGGAGCGGACCCGCGCGGCGCTCGCCCTCCTCCAGGGCCGGGGCGTCAATCTGCTGGTGCTGGACGAGCCGACGAACCACCTGGACCTGCCCGCGATCGAGCAGCTGGAGTCGGCGCTCGACTCGTACACCGGCACCCTGCTCCTGGTGACGCACGACCGCCGGATGCTGGAGGCGGTCCGCACGACGCGCCGGATCGAGGTGGCGGAAGGCCGCATCACGGAAGTCTGACCCGCCTGGCATACCAAAAGCCGAATCGAAGCGGCTTACGCCGGGTTATTCCAGAAGTCATCGATGCGACCGTGCCGCCTGGTATACCAAGTGGTACGGTCGCCTGGTGACGACTCCAGCGAGCGACGACCCCGGCGCCTCGCACGCCGACCGTGCCGAGCGGACGATCCGCGCGGGCATCCTGTCCGGTGCGTACCCGCCGGGCTCCCGGCTGCGCGAACGCGACCTCTCCGAGGCCCTGGGCTTCTCCCGCATCCCGGTCCGCGAGGCCCTCACCCGGCTGACCGGCGAGGGCCTGGTCGTCATGGAGCCGCGCCGGGGCGCCTCCGTACGCGACCTGTCGCTGCGGGACGTCGCCGAACTCTTCGACCTCCGCCTCAGCCTGGAGGTGTTCGCCGCCCGCCGGGCCGCCGAGGCGTGCGCCGCCGGGGCGGACGGGGAACGCCTGCGGACCCTGATGGAGGCGGCGCAGGACGCCACCCGGCGGGGCGACGCCGCACAGATCCCGGCGGCCAACACCGCGCTGCACGCGGAGATCGTCGCGATGACCGGCAACCGGCTGCTGCGGGACGCGCTGCACCCCTCGCTCGGCCTGGTCCAGTGGCTGTTCACCCTCACCGGGGGCCGCGACCCGCACGTCCAGTGCGCCGAACACCGGGAGATCTGCGCCGCCATCCACGCCGGCAGAGCGGAACTCGCCGGGGCCCTCGCCCACGCCCACATCGAGCGCGGACGCGAGCCCTCGCTGACCGCCCTGGCCGGCGTCCTCCCACCCGGGTAGCCGCCGCACGGCCCCCCCCCGACCACCCACCACGCACTCACCCGTCAGGAGACCCGCCGCATGCTGATCACCGACGTACGCCCCTGGGGCGGGCCGCCCAGCGACCTCACCGTCGAGGACGGGGTGATCACCGCGATCACCCCGCACGACCCGGCCCGCGCCACCACCGGCGACACCGTGGCCGGCCGGGGCAGGCTCGCCCTGCCGTCCTTCTCGGACGTCCACTGCCACCTCGACTCCACGAGGATGGGCCTGCCCTTCCGCCCGCACACCGGGCAGCCCGGCGTCTGGGGCATGGTGATGAACGACCGCGCGCACTGGCGCGAGGACGAGTGGGACGTCGCCCGGCGGGCCACCTACACCCTGGCCCGGATGATCGAGCGCGGCACCACCCGCGTCCGCAGCTACGCGCAGATCGACGCGGACTGCGGACTGGAGCGCTTCGAGGGCGTCCTGGCGGCCAGGGAGGAGCACGCCGGCCGCTGCGAGGTCGAGATCATCGCGTTCCCGCAGGCCGGCCTCGTCCGGGAGAAGGGCGTACCGGAACTGATCGACCGGGCCCTGTCCTCGGGCGCCGCCGTGGTCGGCGGCATCGACCCGTGCACCCTGGACCGCGACCCCGTACGCCACCTCGACATTCTGTTCGACCTCGCGGAGCGCCACCGTGCCCCGGTCGACATCCACCTCCACGAGCCGGGCGAACTCGGCGTGTTCAGCGTGGACCTGATCCTGGAGCGGGTGCGGGCCCTGGACATGGCCGGTCAGGTGTCCCTCTCGCACGCCTACGACCTCGGCGGCGTCAACGAGGCGACCACGCGCCGGCTGATCGAGGAGTTCGCCGAACTGGACATCGCCATGGCGACGGTCGCCCCGGCCCGCCACCGCTCCCTGCCGCTCGCCGACCTGACCGCCGCCGGCGTCCGGGTGGGCCTCGGTGAGGACGGTCAGCGCGACTTCTGGTCCCCGTACGGCAACGGCGACATGCTGGACCGCACCTGGCAGCTCGCCTTCACCCACGGCTACCGCGAGGACGCCCTGATCGAACACTGCGTGGCGGTCGCGACGACGGGCGGCGCCTCCCTCCTGCGGACGGGCCCCGCGCGCCTGACCTCCACCACGGACCGCCCCGGCGTCACGGTGGGCGCCGTGGCGGACCTGCTCCTGCTGGAGGGCGAGACGGTGACGGCCGCGGTCATGGACCGCGGCACGGACCGGACGGTGCTGCACCGGGGCGAGGTGGTCGCGGACGCGCTGTCCCTCGTCTGACCCACCCCGCCCCCGGCCGCTACTCGCCCTTCAGCAGCCCCGCCCGCCGCAGCGCGTC
>NZ_JAKRGC010000401.1 GCF_022347745.1 Streptomyces sp. OfavH-34-F | reverse complement strand
CGAGGCCCAGGACCACGGCCGGCTCCCCGGGTGCGGCGGCCGCGAACGCCTCGGTCTCGGCGCGGATCCCGGGCCGCTCGACCGGTTCCGGCCGCTCGCCGGGGTCGTCCGCCGAGCCCACGGACATGGCGGTGAGCTGGAGGGCCCCGGCGAGGTTGAGGTCGGGGCCGTAGCCGGGGACGGTCGCGGCGTTGCGCCGCAGCAGTTCGCCCAGCGGCCCGTGGGTGACCGCTCCGGCGAGGGGGGTGGCGCAGCCGGCTGCGGTGTGGGAGGCGCGCAGGGCGAGGCCCAGGACGGCGATGACGGCCCCGCTGTCGGGGTCGAGGACGGGTCCGCCGACCGCCGCGCCGCCCAGTCGCAGGGCGTCGCTGCCGTCCGTGCCGAGGGCCAGCTCCAGCGCGTGGTCGATGCGGTGGGTGCGGCCGTGGCTGGTGTACGTGACGGGGGTGCGGCCCAGGACGCGTGCCTCGCGCAGTCCGTGCGCGGCGACCGTCACATAGCTGCCGGGGTCGATGCGCGTCCGTACGCAGACCGGCAGCGGGCGGACGCCGAGGGTGTCCGGACCGCCGGTGGGCAGCAGGGCGAGGTCGTGCTCCGGGAGGGCGGTGATGTCGGCGGCCTCGACCCGGCGGCTGCGGCCGTCCGTGCCGTGGAGCACGAGGTGGGGCAGGCCGTCCACCGCTTCGTGGCTGGTGACGACCGTTCCCCGGTCGTCGGCGACGAACCCGGTCCCCCGCGGCCGGCCCGCCGGATCGCACAGTCGTACCAGCGTCGCCCGGTCCCCGCATCCCATGATCCGAAGGTAGGCGGACGAAGATCCCCGCGCGGACCACTCCGGGGGAACGCGCCCCCGTCACCCCCCTCTTTCACTCCGAGCGCCTGCTCGTTGGGGTGAATCGGGACCGTTCGCGGGACAGGAAGCGGTGGGGGGTCATGGAGCGGGCACCGGGGCTCTGCCCGCTCCATCCCGGGGCCCGGGAGGGCCGGACGCGGTCAGCCGAAGACGGCGAGGCTCTTGGCCTTGCCCTTCTGCTCCTCGACGAGGACCAGGAACCGCCCGTCCGGGCCGAAGACGGCGACCGGTCCCGACGGGTGGGCGGGCATGTCGAGGCGTACGCCGTTCAGCAGCAGCCTGGCCCGCTTCTCGTCCACGTCCCAGCGGGGGAACGCGGAGGCGGCGGCCTCGGCCACCGGCATCACGGTCAGCTCCTCCTGATGCTGGTCCAGCGTGCGCGCGGCGTCCAGCCCGTAGGGGCCGACGCGGGTGCGGCGCAGGGCGGTCAGGTGGCCGCCGACGCCGAGCCCGGCGCCCAGGTCCCGGGCGATGGCCCGGATGTACGTGCCGGACGAGCAGACGACCGAGACGACCAGGTCGAGCACGGGGGTGCCGTCCTCGGCCACGGCCTCGCGCACGTCGTAGACGCGGAAGGAGGAGACGGTCACCGGCCGGGCCGGGATCTCGAACTCCTCGCCGCCGCGCACCCGCGCGTAGGACCGCTTGCCGTCGATCTTGATGGCGCTGACCTTGGACGGCACCTGCATGATGTCGCCGGTCAGGGCGGCGACCCCGGCGTCGATCGCCTCGCGGGTGACCCCGGAGGCGTCGGCGGACGAGGTGATCTCGCCCTCCGCGTCGTCCGTGACGGTGTTCTGGCCGAGCCGGATCGTGCCCAGGTACTCCTTCTCCGTCAGCGCGAGGTGGCCGAGGAGCTTGGTCGCCTTCTCGACGCCGAGCACGAGCACCCCGGTCGCCATCGGGTCCAGGGTGCCCGCGTGGCCGACGCGGCGGGTGCGGGCGATGCCGCGCATCTTGGCGACGACGTCGTGCGACGTGAAGCCGGACGGCTTGTCGACGATGACCAACCCGTCCGGCGTTCTGTTCTGCGTGGTCATTCGGGGGCGCTGTCCTCGTCCTCCGGCTTGCGGTACGGGTCCGCGTCGCCCGCGTAGGTGGCGCCCGAGGACGCCTCCCGCACCTTGGCGTCCGAGGCCCGGGCCCGGTCGAGCAGGTCCTCGATGGCCCGGGCGTTCTCCGGGAGCGCGTCCGCCACGAAGGTGAGCGTCGGGGTGAACTTCGTGCCCGCCGCCGCGCCGACCGCGGACCGCAGGATGCCCTTGGCGCTCTGCAGTCCTGCCGCGGCGCTGGCCCGGTCCTCGTCGTCGCCGTAGACCGTGTAGAAGACCGTGGCCTCCCGCAGGTCACCGGTGACCCGGACGTCCGTGATGGTCACGTGCGTCCCCAGACGCGGGTCCTTGATGCCGCGCTGCAGTTTCCCGGCGACCACCTCCTGGATGAGGTCCGCCAGCTTCTTAGCCCGCGCGTTGTCGGCCACTGGTCCGTCTCCTTCGCCTTGCTATTCGTCTTCGTCGCTGTGCAGCCGCCGCCGTACGGACAGCAGCTCCACTTCCGGCCGGGCGGCGACGAGGCGCTCGCACCGGTCGAGTACGTCTGTGAGGTGCCGGGTGTCCCCGGAGACCACGGCGAGGCCGATCTCGGCCCTGCGATGGAGATTCTGCCCGCCCGTCTCCGCCACGCTCACCGCGTATTTCCGCTGGAGTTCGGCAACGATCGGACGGACCACGGAACGCTTCTCCTTCAGCGACCGTACGTCGCCGAGAAGCAGGTCGAAGGACAGTGTCCCCACATACATGTATGCCCGGATGTCCCGCCGGTTCGGGTTCGCGCCCCGCCGTTGATCGGCGGGGACACAAGAACCGTACACGGAACGGCCGGGGCCGATCGACGGAAATTCGTCCCGTCGACCGGCCCCGACTGTTGAGGTACGGGTCAGCCTCGCGGCTTCTCGCGCATCTCGTACGTCGCGATGACGTCGTCCACCTTGATGTCGTTGAAGTTGCCGAGGTTGATACCGCCCTCGAAGCCTTCGCGGATCTCGGTGACGTCGTCCTTGAAGCGGCGCAGACCGGAGATGGTGAGGTTCTCCGCGACGACCTTGCCGTCACGCAGCAGGCGCGCCTTGGTGTTGCGCTTGACCTCGCCGGACCGGACGAGCACACCGGCGATGTTGCCCAGCTTGGACGAGCGGAAGATCTCGCGGATCTCCGCCGTACCCAGCTCGACCTCTTCGTACTCCGGCTTGAGCATGCCCTTGAGGGCCGCCTCGATCTCCTCGATCGCCTGGTAGATGACCGAGTAGTAGCGGACGTCCACACCCTCGCGGTCGGCCATCTGCTGCGCACGCCCGGCGGCGCGCACGTTGAAGCCGATCACGATGGCGTCGGAGCCGGTCGCCAGGTCGATGTCCGACTCGGTGACCGCACCCACACCGCGGTGCAGGACCCGGATGTCCACCTCGTCGCCGACGTCGAGCTGGAGCAGCGAGGACTCGAGAGCCTCCACCGAACCGGACGCGTCGCCCTTGATGATGAGGTTGAGTTCCTGGACCAGACCGGCCTTGAGCGCCTCGTCCAGGTTCTCCAGGGAGAACCGGACACCCTTGCGGGCGAAGTTGGCGTTGCGCTCGCGGGCGGCACGCTTCTCGGCGATCTGACGGGCCGTACGGTCCTCGTCGACGACCAGGAAGTTGTCGCCGGCGCCCGGGACGTTGGTGAGACCCAGCACGAGGACGGGGGTCGACGGACCCGCTTCCTCGACGTTCTCGCCCTTGTCGTCGAGCATGGCGCGGACACGGCCGTAGGCGTCGCCGACGACCATCGTGTCGCCCACCCGCAGGGTGCCTCGCTGGACCAGGACGGTCGCGACGGCACCGCGGCCGCGGTCGAGGTGGGACTCGATCGCGATGCCCTGCGCGTCCTGGTCGGGGTTGGCCCGCAGGTCGAGCGAGGCGTCGGCGGTGAGGACGACGGCCTCCAGCAGCTGGTCGATGTGCAGACCCTGCTTGGCGGAGATGTCCACGAACATCGTGTCCCCGCCGTACTCCTCGGCCACCAGCCCGTACTCGGTAAGCTGACCGCGCACCTTGACCGGGTCGGCACCCTCGACGTCGATCTTGTTGACCGCGACCACGATCGGCACGTCGGCCGCCTTGGCGTGGTTCAGCGCCTCGATCGTCTGGGGCATCACACCGTCGTTCGCCGCCACCACGAGGATCGCGATGTCGGTGGACTTCGCACCGCGGGCACGCATGGCGGTGAACGCCTCGTGACCCGGGGTGTCGATGAAGGTGATCTTCCGCGGCTCTTCGTTGACCTCGGCCGTGACCTGGTAGGCACCGATGTGCTGGGTGATGCCGCCGGCCTCGCCCGCGATGACGTTCGTCTTGCGGATGGCGTCCAGAAGACGGGTCTTACCGTGGTCGACGTGACCCATGACGGTCACCACCGGCGGACGCGGCAGCAGGGCCTCGTCGCCGCCCTCGTCCTCGCCGAACTCGATGTCGAAGGACTCGAGCAGCTCGCGGTCCTCCTCCTCCGGGCTGACGATCTCCAGGACGAAGTTCATCTCGTCGGCGAGCAGCTTGAGCGTCTCGTCGGACACGGACTGGGTGGCCGTGACCATCTCGCCGAGGTTCATCATGACGCCGACGAGCGACGCCGGGTTGGCGTTGATCTTCTCGGCGAAGTCGGTGAGCGAGGCACCGCGCGACAGGCGGACGGTCTGTCCGTTGCCGCGAGGCAGCATCACGCCGCCGACCGACGGGGCCTGCATGGCCTCGTACTCCTGGCGCCTCTGCCGCTTCGACTTGCGACCGCGACGCGCGGGACCGCCGGGACGACCGAAGGCGCCCTGCGTGCCACCGCGGCCACCCGGGCCACCGGGACGGCCACCGAAGCCGGGACGACCGCCGAAGCCGCCGCCACCACCGGGACGACCCGCGCCGCCGCCACCGCCGCCGGGACGGCCGGCG
>NZ_JAKRGC010000400.1 GCF_022347745.1 Streptomyces sp. OfavH-34-F | reverse complement strand
GGCCGCCGCCCTCGGGCCGCGCGGTGTCGCGGGTCAGTGAGAACCGCCGCCCGCGGCGTGCCCCGGGGGCGGCCGGGGCCGCCTCCGGGGTGTCCGGGGCGTCCGGGGCGGCGGTCGCCTCCGGGGTCTCGGCGGAGGCCACGGCGGAGTTCACGGCCTCCTCGGTGGAACCGGAACCGTCGGCCGGGCTCGTCGCACCCATGAGGTTCCTCCCGGGCCCGGTCAGCCGGCGGAGACGGCGTCGGCGTCGCGCTCGGCGGCCTCGACCACGTTGACGAGGAGCTGGGCACGGGTCATCGGGCCGACCCCGCCGGGGTTCGGCGAGATCCAGGCCGCGACCTCGGCCACGCCCGGGTGGACGTCGCCGACGATCTTGCCGTTCTCGTCGCGGCTGACGCCCACGTCGAGCACGGCGGCGCCGGGCTTCACGTGTTCCGGCTTGATGATGTGGGGCACGCCCGCGGCGGCGACGATGATGTCGGCCTGCTTCAGGTGGGCGGCCAGGTCCCGGGTGCCGGTGTGGCACTGGGTCACCGTGGCGTTCTCCGACTTGCGGGTGAGCAGCAGCGGGATGGACCGGCCGATGGTGACGCCGCGTCCGACGACCACGACGTGCGCCCCGTTGATCTCGACGCCGTGGTGGCGCAGGAGCTGGACGACGCCCTGCGGGGTGCAGGGCAGCGGGCCGGTCTCGTTGAGCACGAGGCGGCCGAGGTTCATGGGGTGGAGCCCGTCCGCGTCCTTGGCCGGGTCCATCAGTTCCAGGACGCGGTTGGTGTCGATGCCCTTGGGGAGGGGGAGCTGCACGATGTAACCGGTGCAGGCGGGGTCCTCGTTCAGCTCGCGGACGACCTGCTCGATGTCCTCCTGCGTGGCGGTTTCGGGCAGTTCGCGCTGGATGGAGCCGATGCCGACCTGGGCGCAGTCCTTGTGCTTGCCGTTCACGTACCAGCGGCTGCCCGGATCGTCCCCGACCAGCAGGGTGCCGAGGCCGGGCGTGACGCCCCGGGCCTTGAGGGCCGCCACGCGGGCGGTCAGATCGGACTTGATCGCGGCTGCGGTCGCCTTGCCATCGAGAATCTGGGCAGTCATGACTCCATACTCGCGGATGACCCCGCCCTCGGACCAATCAGGTACCAGGCGTGGACGCAAGGTTGCACTTGGACAACTTCTCCGGTCGTGACTGGACAAACTTACTGGCTGCTTATAACGATGAAGGCCGCTGTGCCGCAGCAGTACACCGGGGGGCTGGACCGCTGAACGTTTTCTTTCCTCCGCGCGGCCGCACCCGTCCCCAGTACGTCTGTTGGAGGAACGCCCACATGAGCTTCGGCGACCCGAACCCGAACAACCCCTACGGGCAGCAGCAGCCCGGCTACCCGCAGGCCCCGCAGGGCGTGCCGCAGCAGGGCTACGGCTACCCGCAGGCGCCGCCGGTCTCCGGTGGCGACTACGGCCAGGCCGGTTACGGCGCCCGTCCGCCGCTGGCGAGCTGGGGCCGCCGCGTCGGCGCGTACCTGGTCGACATCATCGTGCTCGGTATCCCGTACGGCGTCCTGCTGGGCATAGGCGGCGGCGTGGGCGGCGGCGCGGGCGCCGCGATCATGGGCCTCGGCATCGTCGTGTTCATCGGCGGCATGCTCTTCAAGCTGTACAAGGAGGGCACGACCGGTCAGTGGATCGGCAAGAAGGCCCTCGGCATCAGCCTGCTGCGCGAGCAGGACGGCCGTCCGCTCGGCTTCGGCATGGCCTTCGTCCGCCAGATCGCGCACTTCCTGGACAGCATCGCCTGCTACCTCGGCTGGCTGTGGCCGCTGTGGGACTCCAAGAACCAGACGTTCGCGGACAAGGTCTGCTCCACCGTCGTGGTGCGCGTCGGCTGACCGCCCCTCATACGGACCCGAGGGCCGTAACCGCACGCGGACCGCGTGGGGTTACGGCCCTCGGCCGTGCGGGGGCCGGGGTCTTCAGCGGACCCCGGCCCGTGGGGCTCAGTGCTCAGTGGAAGAAGTGCCGGGTGCCGGTGAAGTACATCGTCACGCCGGCCTTCTTCGCGGCCTCGACGACCAGCTCGTCGCGGACCGAACCGCCCGGCTGGGCCACGGCCCTGACTCCGGCGGCGGTCAGGATCTCCAGCCCGTCCGGGAAGGGGAAGAAGGCGTCGGACGCCGCGTACGAACCGGCCGCCCGCTCCTCGCCCGCGCGCTCGACGGCGAGCTTTGCGGAGTCCACGCGGTTGACCTGGCCCATGCCGACGCCGACCGAGGCGCCGTCCTTGGCGAGCAGGATGGCGTTGGACTTGACCGCGCGGCACGCCTTCCAGGCGAAGGCCAGCTCGCGCAGCTCGTCGGCGGAGAGTGCCTCGCCCGTGGCGAGCGTCCAGTTGGCCGGGTCGTCGCCCTCGGCCTGGAGCCGGTCGGCGACCTGGAGCAGCGCGCCGCCGTCGATCGGCTTGACCTCGACCTCGGCGGACGGGGCCTCGGGGCAGCGCAGCACCCGGATGTTCTTCTTGCGGGCCAGCACCTCGACGGCACCGTCCTCGTACGCCGGGGCGACGATGACCTCGGTGAAGATCTCCGCGACCTGCTCGGCCATCTCGACGGTCACCGGACGGTTGACGGCGATGACGCCGCCGAACGCGGAGAGCGGGTCGCAGGCGTGGGCCTTGCGGTGGGCCTCGGCGACGTCGCCGGCGATGGCGATGCCGCACGGGTTGGCGTGCTTGATGATCGCGACGCAGGGCTCGTCGTGGTCGTACGCGGCGCGCCGGGCGGCGTCGGTGTCCGTGTAGTTGTTGTACGACATGGCCTTGCCGTGCAGCTGCTCGGCGCCGGCCAGGCCGCCGGTGCCGGAGGTGTAGAGCGCGGCGGGCTGGTGCGGGTTCTCGCCGTAGCGCAGGACGTTCTCGCGCGCGTACGTCGTCCCGAAGAAGTCCGGGAAGCCGGAGTCGTCGGCGGCGGCGTAGTCGGCGGCGAACCAGCCGGCGACGGCGACGTCGTAGGCGGCGGTGTGCTGGAACGCCTCGGCGGCGAGCCGCTTGCGGGCGGTCAGGTCGAAGCCGCCCGCCTCGACGGCGGCGAGCACGTCGGCGTACCGCTCCGGGCTGGTGACGACGGCCACGGACGGGTGGTTCTTGGCGGCGGCGCGGACCATCGACGGGCCGCCGATGTCGATCTGCTCGACGCACTCGTCCGGGGTGGCGCCGGAGGCGACGGTCTCCTTGAACGGGTACAGGTTGACGACCACGAGGTCGAACGGCTCGACGCCCAGCTCGGCCAGCTGCTCGCGGTGGGCGTCCAGGCGCAGGTCGGCGAGGATGCCGGCGTGGACGCGGGGGTGCAGCGTCTTGACGCGGCCGTCGAGGCACTCGGGGAAGCCGGTCAGCTCCTCGACCTTGGTGACCGGGACGCCGGCGGCGGCGATCCGGCCGGCGGTGGAGCCGGTGGAGACCAGCTCGACCCCCGCCTCGTGCAGACCGCGGGCGAGGTCTTCCAGCCCCGTCTTGTCGTAGACGCTGACCAGGGCGCGACGGATGGGCTTATTCACCGACATGACCGAGATGAACCTTTCGTCCCTCAATGCGATAGCCGTCGCGGGCGAGCCGCCCCACGGCCTCGACGAGCAGCTTGCGCTCGACTTCCTTGATGCGTTCGTGGAGGGCCGCTTCGCCCTCCGGGGTGTCCTCTTCGGTCACCTCGACCACGCCCTGCGCGATGATCGGACCGGTGTCGACGCCGTCGTCGACGAAGTGGACGGTGCACCCGGTCACCTTCACGCCGTACGCGAGCGCGTCACGCACGCCGTGGGCGCCGGGAAAGCTGGGGAGCAGGGCGGGGTGGGTGTTGATGAACCGGCCGCCGAACCGGGCGAGGAACTCCTTGCCCACGATCTTCATGAACCCGGCGGACACGACGAGGTCCGGCCGGTGGGCGGCGACGGCCCCGGCCAGCGCCGCGTCCCACTCCGCGCGGGTGGCGTGGTCCTTGACGCGGCAGGTGAAGGTGGGGAGCCCGGCGCGCTCGGCCCGGTCCAGTCCGGCGATGCCGTCGCGGTCGGCGCCGACGGCGACGATCCGGGCGCCGAAGCCCTCGGGGTCGTCGCCGATCGCGTCGAGCAGGGCCTGGAGGTTCGTTCCGGAACCGGAGACCAGGACGACCACACGGGCCGGGGCGGCGGAGGGAAGCGGGGAGGCCACGGCTGGGCCCTTTCTCGCGTGCGAGCGGTTCGAATCGGCCGGCCCGCCACCACGGCACCGGGGCGACGACATGCGATTTGTACGGTCGTACGAAAGAGGCATGCTCCCCGATACGGGGAACTCTACGAACGGGCCGACCGTCAGCAACGATACCGGCACCTCGCCGCCGCCTCGTCCGACAGGGGGAGCGAGCCCGCCCGCCCGGCGCCGCGTACACGGGCGCCCGCCCCCGCGCTCCCCGCTTTCGGCGCCTGAGCGCCGGAAGGTAGCGTCAGGGGCAGCGAACCGTCCGCCGGGCGGAAACGACGAGATGGGGAAGACGTTCACCACATGCCGGACCGACGCCGCCGCACCGCCTTCCGCCAGCCGCTGCCCGAGCGGGCCAGCCTGCTGATGCGCGAGCGCTCCTCCTCGTCTTCCTCCTCCGGCTCCTCCGACTCCTCCGGCGGGCCGCAGGGCGACGACAACCCCTTCGCGCCGCCGCCCGAGGGCCGGCCCGACCAGCCCTGGCAGCCGCGTCACCCGTCCGGCGGCGGTTCCGGGGGCGACACGAAGACCTGGAAAGCGAAAAACGTTTGACCCGCTTCGACCGGGAATCGGACACGAAAGAGTCTGATAGAGTCGGAAACGCAAGACCGAAGGGAAGCGCCCGGAGGAAAGCCCGCGAGGGTGAGTAC